>CALVQY010000014.1 GCA_944358355.1 uncultured Bacilli bacterium
TAAATAAATCCCTCTTCTTCTAATCCTTGTAAAGCTTTCTGCATTGTATTAGGATTTACTTGATATTTTAAGGCAAAATCACGCACAGATGGTATTTTACTACTTGGAAGTAACTCTCCTTTAAAAATCTCTTTTTTAATTATTTCCTCTAGTTGTAAATAGATAGGTTTATCATTATCAAAAACATAACTTATAATTATCACCTCTTTTGTATTACTTGCTTAATACAGTTATACAATATATATATGTTAATGTCAAGAAAAAAATACCAAATCTATTGGTATTAATTCTTTAATTTAAAAGTTTTAGGAGCATAGTTATATATTAAGAATAGCGATATCACAGAATAAAGTATGACAAAAATTATCATGATAATTCCAAAGATAAAGGTTGATACTTCTATTCTTGAGATATAATAACAGGCCCAATAAGTTATTAGGCTAGCAATTGTATAAGTTGTACTTTTCATTTCCATGCCAATATTATAAGGTTGTAATAAATAATATAAGACTAAGTTATGGATAGAAAAGAATATAGACATAGAGATAATTGATAATATGATAATTATATAGTTTAAAGGATTAGAACTTCCTCCACTTAAGAATAAAAGTATGGCAAGAACTAGAGCAAGAACCACTGTTGGTAATAAGTTAATACCTATTACTGTTTTTAATCTTTCTTTAAATAAAGATAAAACTATTTTAGGTTCACGATAAAATCTATAAAATAACATCGAATGGTCACAGTTCATAAACATAGCATTAGTAATATTTTTACCTGTGTTAATAAAGTACATTATAAATAACATATATGGTAAGAGCAATAAAGCAAAGGTATTGATACCTTGTTTTAAGACAGGTACAAAGAAAATAAGTATTCCTAAGATTATTCCTATTACCAAGATAAAAACAGTCATCTTTTTAGCACTATCGATTAAGAGTTTTCTATGTCGTTTAACAAACAAGTCATGAAAATAAGCAAAACTACTCTTATCACTAGTTATACCTTTATCAAGAGTAATCTGTTCCCTACTCATTTTTGTTAATTGTTCCGTATTATTAGATGTATTAACAACAAAGATATTATCATGCTTTAATAATTCTTTACATAAATATTGATAGTTATTATAAGTTAAAACTTTTCTAAAAGACATTATTCCAAGTATTAAGGTAATAACACAAACTACATAGAATATATTAACTGGGATAACTAGATTAAAGTATGGTAATAAATATCCTATTAATAAAAGAGATATTATTAAGAAAAAATATAAAGCCCATGATTTAGGTTTATTCTCATTTATAATGATATTACTCTTTTTCATGCGGTAAAAATAAAAGGCTATAGCGATTACTTTTACACTTACAGTAAATACTACTAACATTAAGACTTGATACCATGTAATAACGTTAAAGAATAATAGAATTAAAGATACTAATTGTCCTACAAAGATACTTCCTAGAAAATAAATAAAGTTAGGAACAATATAGTCTTTTGCCTTCATTTTCATTAAGACTATTAAATAATATTTATCTCTTGTGGGATTAAATATTTCTGTATTAGCGAAAGCTCCAATTAAAGCTAGAAAGATATAGATATGTATTATATAACTAACATCAAAGCTTTTATAAAGAGTTAAAGGTAATAACAAGAATATATAAATATAAAGTAGTTTATATCCAAAAGTCCTAATTAATTCTCTTATAACAAAGATTATAAAACTAATTACTTTAAAACTCTTAAAGCCATAAAACTTAGTAGGTATTAACTTACCTATTAAAGGCAGTTTACTAAAACCATAAATAATCTGATTAACAGTATAAGCATTTTTTACTCTTAAAGATATTAAAAAGTTATTAAGCATCTTCTTCACCTTTTAAAACATTAATTATCTTATTCTTTAATTCTTTATCTGTTAATTCATCTCTTTTTATTTCTAAAAGTTCACCTTTGTTTAATACTACTATCTCATCACATAAATCTAGAGCAAGTTCCATAATATGGGTAGAAAATATAAGAATTCTATCTTTCTTCATTTTCTTTAATAACTCTTTCATCTCTTCTGCTACTACAACATCAAATGATGTTAAAGGCTCATCAAGTAATAAAATGTTTGGACTTGCTATTAAATAGATTAACATCTGCATTTTATTCTTCATACCATGAGAATAATCTTTCATTAATTTATCTCTATCTTCCATATCTATCTTAACTATATCAAAATACTCATCTATAGTTTTTAAATTTTTAATATTATCTTTATTAATATCTATAAAGTATTTTAAAAACTCTCTTCCTGTTAAGAATTCAGGAACAACAGGAGTTGATAGAACATAGCCTATATCACTACTTTCTATTTTTTTATTAGACTTACCATCACTTAAATAAAACTCTCCACTATCACATTTTAAATCTTCATTTAAGCAGTTAAAGAAAGTAGTCTTCCCTGCTCCATTTCTTCCTAAAAGTCCATAAATCTTACCACTTTCAAATGTAAAATTAATATTTTTAAGAACGCACTTTTTATCAAAGTTTTTACTTAGATTTTCTATTACTAACTTCATAATTACTCCTCATTTCTTTTTAAGTCTATCATAGGTAAATCCAAATATCAACATATATAATTTTAACTTATAATAATCTCCTATAAAGTGGCAAAAATTACCAGTAAAAACTTTGTATTTTTAATTGTTATAAGATATATAATATGTTACTATATATCTAGGAACATTTAATAGTTGGGTGGGGCCTTAGAAAGGAGGTCGATATAATGAACAAGAAAGATTCATTAATCATTGCTTTAGTAGTTATTATCCTTTTTCAAAACCTATTACTGCTTTTAGCTTTAATATAGAAAAAGCCACCTAACTCACATCGTTGAATTAGGTGGAATCACAAATTATATAGGTTTCACTCAACACGCGAATATTAAGTGTTCCTACTTTTTATTTTATGCAAATTTCTTTGACATATTAATAGTATCATAAAATATTTAAAAATTCAATACATAGTGAATAAAAAACTACTGGTAATATTTCCCTATTTTATAGTTAGTTATAATATCTTTACTTATCTTAAGATTACCTCTACCTACACCTAGATTATGATTTTCTTTATTAGTACCATGATAATCACTTCCACCTGATATCAAGAGGTTTCTCTCCTTTGCAAAATTAACTAAATAATTAGTTTGTTTTTCACTAAAAGTTGTATAAAAACATTCTATTCCATCTAAAGCAACTTCATTATATAGTTTATCTAAAAACTTTTCTGTATCAGTAAATTTATATTGATAAGGATGCGCTAAAAAGGCAATACCTCCATTTTTATGAATAAGATTAACTATTTCTTTAATAGAAGGTTTAAACTCAGCATGATTTATAAACAATTTACTTTTAGGATTAGTTAATCCTTTTCTATAGAAATTACTAAAAGATGTCCAAACATCTTCTTTTAGTTTTTCTTTATTATTTTCATATTTAACTAATTCTTCATATATACCACGTTCAAAGAACTCATTTGTAAACTTCTTATCTCTTACTCTTTCAAGATGAAACTCTAAACCTAGTTCTTTTATTCTATCAAGTAATCTATTATAAAAAATATTAGTTCTTTTACTAACCAACTCATCACTATAAAATTCTTCTAAATATTTATTAACCTTTTTATAATCAAAGCCATATCCTAACACTTCTATTAATCTATTATCAAAACTAGTAGTAAATTCACATCCTACCAATATATCTCCTTTATATATTTCTTTTACATTAAACTCTTCCATTTCAAAATAGGATTTACAAGTATTATGGTCTGTAATAGAAATAACCTCTAAACCTAAGTCTTCCGCTTTCTTTAGTAGTTCTTTAACTGTATCTGTTCCATCAGAATAAGTTGTATGCATATGTAAATCTATCATTATTTATTCACTCCTTTATATATTTTTAAAGCATCACCTAATATATCACCATATTTTTCAAGATAGTTTTTAGTATGTTCTGTCATATTAGATGGTAAATTACCTACATTAAACCACTCTAGTTTCTTACTTTCATTATCATTTACTCTTAACTCACCACTGTACTTTTTTACTACAAAGATAGCAGTAATATCATATAACTTATCTCCATTAGGATACTCTCTATAAGTATCTTTTCCTGATAATACTTTTACCATCTCTAAATCAATAATATCTAAATTTGTCTCTTCTTTTAATTCCCGTCTTGCCACTTCTTCAAAGCTTTCTCCTAATTCCATCGCTCCACCTGGAAAACCATACTGATTATAATCAGTTCGAAGTTGCATTAACACTTCATCTTTATCATTAAAAACAAATAAACCTACACCTGCAGTTAAAATTGGATTATGCCCTACATATTTTCTTAAATCTTTAATATAACTCATACTAATTCCTTCCTCATTATATATCTTATTTTACCACCATACATTAACTTCTCTTTATATTTTTTATAACCTGTCTTTTCTAATGTTTTAAGACTTGCTAAATTATCAGGATGAACAGTTGCATAAGAGTATTTTATACTAGCATCTCTTTCTTTCATTATAGATTCTGCTTTTAAAATTAAACTCTCTTGTAAATGATTCCCTCTATATTTTGGTAATACTCCAGCATTATCCATTTCAATAGATGAAGATAATTCATCTTTAGGTATTTCTTCTGCAAGTTCACCAGTTGGATTAATATGTCGTTCTGCTATTAGAAAGCCTGCTAAATCATCTTTATACAATGCTTTAACAATAATAGCATTATCTTCTAGTTTCTTTAATATCTTATCATATTCCATTAAATCAATAGAATACCATTCTTTATGTTCCAAGTTTTCATAAATTATTTTACAAACTTCAATAACCTTTTCTATATCATTGCTATTTCCTTCTTTGATAATAAATCCCATAACATCCTCCTAAAATGGGTAAACAAAATTACCATTATCATAATCATCCATCAATTCAAAAAAATAATCAATATTTTCTTTTATTTCTTCACATAAATCCTCATATATTTCACTACTAATATGATTATTATCATTCATACATTTATAAAACCTCTTAATACTAGTAGAATATTCTTTGATAGATGATTTACTAGACCACATACATTTTCTAATAAACCAGTCACTCAAAAATTCAAACACTTTATCTGGACCATCTTCCATTTTAGTAGGTTCATAGTAATTTAAATAAGTATTAAGAAAAAACTCCATATTATATAAATGTTGCCTTATTGTCTTATCAGCTAATCCTTTATCTTTTAAATATTTTTCAAACTCTAAAAGAAAGGTCTCATTTCTTTTAACATTTTTATTAACTTTTTTTCATAATTATCCATATATTATCACTCCAAACTTCTTATATATTAACTTTATCATATTTATTTATCAGTTACTAGTTAATTATTATAATTTGAAACTACTACTATTCATTTTTGCACATTAAAAACTCCATCTCTTCAAAGAAGAAATGAAGTTTGATTTTGACTTAGGGCTTCGAAAGTTTCCTAAATACCAATCACTAATAGTTTATTAGTTTTTATTATAATTATTCACTAGGATAGCCCATAATGTCTAAAATACCTCTTATACTAATTGATTTTAACTTTTTAGATAACTTTGTAATCTCTTTATAAATTTGTTTCTGAAATTTTTTAGAATGTTTTTTATCTAATAATAATTTCATACAATTAACTAACATATAGAAATTAGTAGAACCATTATGCTTATTATACACCTTATCAACTAGTTTATAACTAATAAAAAATTTACTATGAAATGTATAAAGGCGATCTGAATGAGCGCTTATATTTCTAGCTAAAGTTAAGTTGACTAAAATTTGTTTTAATAATTTATCTGATATTTTAAAATACTTACTAATTGCTTGCCTATCTTCTTGCTTTAATAGTCCATAAAATCTACTAATCTCACCAAGTGTTAAAACTTTAACTAATACGAACGGAGGAACATATCCATACACATTTTGATAATGGGTAATTGCTGGATGTTTGCCATAATTTTTATTTAACTCTTCTTCAATATTATGCACTAGTCTTTTTACTGAATCAGTATCAGCATTTATATCAAAATTTTGTCTATCTAAATAATTTTCTATACCATATTTTTTGGAAATAGTATTAGCAATTAAGGATTTAACAACAACTTCAATTTCTAAAGCATATTTTAAAAATATTGCTCTTAAATTTTTATCGAAATTATATAAGGAATATATTTCATTAAAAGTTACACCTTCAAAATATTTACCATCTCCTTTAAAAACTTCTTTATAAGTATTAACAATGGCATAATATGTATATTTTTCAATTTTACTTAAGGCATCTTTTTTATTTTCAATTATAACACCTTTAGAAATTAGATAATTTATTAAATCTTCGTTACTTTTATATTCCTTCATATTTCCCCCATAAACAAAATTGACTCAGGGCTTCGAAAGTTTCCTGAGTACCAATCAATATGAATATATCACTTTTATTACTTCCTGTCAATAGATTTTAACTCAGCTTGTTAAAAAAAATATAATATAATATTTAAATATTCTGGTACTTTTTTATATTTGAGGTTCCAAATTGTAACTTCAAAATATTATACCATTTATCAGTTAACTCAATCTTAAATTCGTTTCTTGCATCTTCAATTACATTTAACATATATCTCACCTCCAGTTTTGCAACTTTACTGTACCATACCATAAAAAACAATTCAGCGAATGTCGTAAGAAATGCCATAAGAAAAATATATAAATAGCCTTTCACTTATATAATATACTGTTTATTAATTTTCCTTTCGCAAATTTAATAAAGTTATAGATTCTAAATGATAAGTATTTGGAAATTCATCTACTAGTTTTATATAATTAAGTTCGTAACAACTATCTAAAAGATTAATATCACGAGCAAGGGTTAAGGGATTACATGAGACATAGATAATATTTTTTACTTTTAATGACAAGAGAAATTCTATTAAATCTTTAGAAATACCACTTCTTGGGGGGTCTAAAATAATAGTATCAGGAACAAACTTTAGTTTATTAATAACTTTACTAACATCCCCTAAATAAAACTCTGTATTAGTAACATTATTTAACTTAGCATTATTTCTAGCATCCCTCACTGCATCTTCAACTACTTCAATACCAATTACTTTTTTAGCATAGTCACTCACTAATAAACTAATTGTACCTGTCCCACAGTATAAATCATAGATAATATTACTATTTAGTTTTTTTACTATATCAATAACTTCTTTATATATTAAACTAATACCTTCTTTGTTTACTTGAAAGAAAGAGTCTTTTCTTACCATAAACTTTTTAGATAAAACTTCTATAATTAAAGATGGAACACCACTGATTAGTTCATTATTATAGTATAAAGAACTAACCAAGGATGAGAAAAACTCTTTAATAGATTCTTTATCTTCCTTACCTTCTAATATTAACATAAGCTTATCATCTAAAGATTTAATAATCGCTTTAGTTAGTTTCTTATGTACTTTAATAAAAGAGTTTAAAGAGGCTGTTAAAGTTATAATGTCACTATCTAATAAATTACATTTATCAATAGATATCAAATTATTAGACTCTTCTTCATAATAGCCAAGCCTTTCTTCCTTAATATGATAAGTTACTTTATTACGATAGTTATAACATTTAGTAGGTATTATTTCTAGATTATCTAAATTATAATTTGTATATTTAGAGAAAATATTCTTAACTGTATTTTTCTTAAACTCTAATTGTTCATCATAAGTTAAATGTCCTATCTGGCATCCACCACAAGTTTGATAATAAGGACAATATTTTACTTTAAGATGGTTACATCTTTTACCTATAGAAAATCTTTTCTTATCTCTTACTATATCAATAGATACTTCTTCTCCCACTTTTACTTTAGGTATAAAAATAACTTTATTATTTATTTTTGCGATTCCTCTACCTTGATGGTCATAATCTATTATTTTAACTTTCATAAACTTCACCTAATAATAGGTTACTACAAAATTTATAAATATAAAAGCCTTTTAGTACTTCTTGACATTTAAAAGATTTTACTATATCCTAATTGCAAAAAGAGGAGAAATAATTATGTTTGAAAGAAATAATATTGATGATTTATTTTTAGCAAGTATCACTGTTTTATATCCTGACAATGATATAGTAACTGATAATGTTGGAGGTCTTTTAAAAATAAGTAGAGCAGGATATGGATACTCAACAATTTTAAAAAAAGAAGGAGAACAATATATTGATTTAAATAATTCTAAAGCAGAAATAACTATGACAAGAGACCCAAATAAAACTAGTTATACAATAGATTATATGGAACCATTGAGCAAGTATTATACTAGTGATGGCAAAAGGAAAAATGTTTTTAGTAATAGACAAGCAATTAAAATGGCAGAAACATATTATGATGAATTTGATAAAGATGAAAAAGAAGCACAAAAAATAAAAAGTTTATAAATAATAGAGGTTAAAGCCCTCTTTTTAATTTTAATAATATTTTTATTTTGGTAATACTAGAAATAAAATATAATGTTTATACAAGAGATTTTCAAGTGTCAAAAATACTTGATTTTCACCAGTTTTTATCATATAATGATAAAAAGAGGTGAAAATATGATAATAACAAGTGATATAGCAAAGCAATATTTAGCAAAATACTCTAATAAGAATACTAGATTATCTAGAGATGTTAGAGATGGAAAACTAATCAAGATAAGAAATGGTTTATATGAAACAGAGGCAAATACTCCAGGATATTTACTTGCAGGCAGTATTTATGGTCCATCATACATATCTTTTGAATATGCACTTGCCTATTATGGATTAATTCCCGAAAGAGTGACTACTATAACTTGTGCCACTTTTAATAAGAAAAAGAAAAGAAAATATGAAACTCCATTTGGTACATTTACTTATAGAGATGTTCCATCATTAGCATATCCAGAAGAAATAATTTTAAAAGAAGAAAATAATTATTCATATCAAATAGCAACTCCTGAGAAAGCTTTATGCGATAAATTGTATACATTGAAGTCATTAAAAAATTATTCTAATTTAGAAAAGATGTTATTTGATGATTTACGAATAGATATAGAAGAGTTTAAGAATTTAAACGTTGAAAAAATAGAAAAGTTAAGTAATTTATATCACTCAAAAAATATAGAATTACTTGCTAAATATAAAAGGAGAAAAAAAGATGAATAATATAATAGAACAAATGCTTTCAAAATATGAAATTAAAAATATTACTGATGAAATCAATGCTTTAAAGGAAATCATCCAAGAAATAGTGTTACTAGGATTATCTAGGAGTGGTTTTTTTGATAAAGCAGCATTTTATGGAGGAACAGCTTTAAGAATTTTTTATAAGTTAGATAGATTTTCAGAAGATTTAGATTTTGCCTTAATCTCTCATAATAAAGATTTTGATTTAAGTAAATATTTTAGTTATATAGAAAAAGAACTTAAAGCATATGGATTAAATATGGAAGTTAATACTAAACAAAAAAGCACATCTTCTAATATAACTTCTGCTTTCGTAAAAGGCGATACATTAGAACTCATCTTAAAATTTTTCCCAAATGAAGAAAGCCATAATTATGATCATATCTTAAAAAAAATTAAAATAAAATTTGAAGTTGATATTAATCCACCAGACGGCGCTACTTATGAAGACGTGTATAAATTACTACCAAGTCCACATCAAATTAAACTATATGATAAAGAATCTTTATTTGCTAGTAAAATTCATGCTATACTATGTAGAAACTGGAAAACAAGAACTAAAGGAAGAGATTTATATGACTATATATTTTTTCTAGCTAATAATACAAACGTTAATTTAGAACTTTTAAAAAATAAATTAATAGCATCTGAATATATAGACGCTAATAGTAAATTTGATATAAATATACTAAAAGAATTATTAATTAAGAAATTTGAAATAATTGATTACACTGAAGCTAAAGAAGATGTAATTCCATTTATTAAAGATGTAAACAGCTTGGATATATGGAATAGTAACTTTTTTATCAGTATTACTGAAAAATTAAATTAAGTAAAATTTTATTAGAAGAACAAATCAAACGTTCTTTTTTTATTTAATAATAATTTCTTTTTTGGTAATACTAAAAGTGAAACGAGGTGAACTTATGCTTGTAGATGAGATAAAGAAAGCTTTTGGAAGTTCCACTGATTTAATCATTAGACCTTTTATTATCGATAATAGAGAAATTACTCTTGTTATGAGTGAAGTTTTAGGTAGTTCAAGTTATGTTAATGATTTTATTTTAAGACGTCTTTTAACTATCAAGTTTCAAAGTGATAATATAGGAAGTGAACTTCTTAACTTTATTCCTACTAATAACGGAAAGATACTAAATAAATTAAGTGATATGACTGATTATATTTGTATGGGCTTCGCTCTTATTCTTTTTAATGATAATGAATCTGAAAAAGCCATTGCAATTGAAGCCCGTGCTACCGTAGATAGAGGTATAGGTGAAGTTAATAATGAAGCTAGTATAACAGGAAGTAAAGATGCTTTTAATGAGAATTTTAATACTAATGTGGGACTTATTAGAAGAAGAATAAGAGACTGTAATTTATATGTAGATGGTATGTTTGTGGGAAGATCTAGTAAGACTAAAGTTGGTGTTTTATATATGAATAATATTGCTATTAAAAAAAATGTTGATAATATTAAAAATAAACTAAAAAAAATTAATGTTGATGGCATAATCGATTCTGGCAATTTAAAGAGTTATTTAGATAGTAAGACTAACTTTTTCTTTCCAACAATTACATCAACAGAACGTCCTGATAAAGTCGCTCAAGCCCTTCTTGAAGGTAAGATTGCTATTGTCTCTGATAACTCTCCTTTTGTTTTAATTACCCCTACCTTTTTTGTTGACTACTTACATACTAGTGATGATTATTATGAGAAAGCAATTAATACTTCTTTTATCAGAATCGTAAGATTTCTTGCCTTTTTAATCGCTATTTTTACGCCAGCTTTATACATCGCTTTAACTACTCATAATCAAGATATATTACCATTATCTTTATTCTTAAACTTTATGGAACAAAGAGAGTCTGTTCCCTTCTCAGCTTTAATAGAAGCACTATTTATGAGCATATCTTTTGAAATATTAAGAGAAAGTGACATTAGAAAACCTGCTAGTATGGGAACATCAGTCTCTATATTAGGTGGACTAATTCTAGGAGATGCCGCAGTTAGTGCCGGTATTATCTCTCCTATTATGATTATAGTCATATCAATATCAGCGATATCTGGTCTTGCTTTCTCATCAGTTGAAATGATTTATGCTCTTAGATGGTGGAGATTTATTATGTTATTTCTTGCTATGTTCTTTGGTCTATTTGGTATCTTTGTAGGTTTCATCATTCTTCTAGCATCCCTTGTTACAACCTCTTCTTTATCTTTACCATACCTCGCTCCTTTTTCACCTTTTATTAAAGAAGAGATTAAAGATACTATCATTAAAGGAAGCCATAAAAAGGTAAGATTTAGGAATCCCCTTCTTACTAAAAATAAAATAAGGGAGAAAGAGATATGAAAAAGATTATTATATTATTGATAGTATTGTTAATATTTTTAGGATATACTCCATATAACGAATTAAATAGTCTCGCAGTTGTAGATACTTTAGGAATAGACTTTACTGATAATAAATATTATCTTTATCTAAATATTATTAATGATGATAATAAAGTCTATAAAGTTACTGGAGATAGCCTTGGTGAAGTATTCTTAAAAGCAAGAAATATTAATAACAAGAAGACTTATTATAAACATCTAGAAGTAGTAATATTTAATACCAATACTTTAAATGATACTACTCTTAACTTCTTTAAAGATGAATTTACTTCTATAGATTATTTAGTACTTGCAACTTCTGATAATTTAAATAATTTATTTAATAAATATCATAAAAGAAGTGATTATAAAAGCTTTATTAGAAAAGAAAAAGAAACGTCTGCATCTATTATTAATACAACTTTTAAAGAAGTTTTAAGCAGTAGTTTAGATGATATTAAAGACTCTAGCATCCCTCTAATTAGTTATCATAATAAATTAAGCAGTAAAGGTATATATATCCCTCTAAAAAATATTACTATAAATAATTCTATGGCAAGAGCAAGTTATTTACTTAATGAAAAAATAAATACCTATAATACTAAAATAACATTAGATGATAAGAGTTATGAAGTAGTTATATATAATCTAAAATGTAATATTAAGTATAAAGATAATACTATTAATATCAAAATAACAGGTAATATAGACTCTCCTGACAGTAACAATCTATCTAAGTTAAAAAATAAAGTAATTAAGAATCTAAAAGATGATATAAATACCCTATTAAAAGATGAACAAGAAAAAAATTATAATATATCTAACATAATTAATTATATTTACTTAAAAGAAAGAGAAGTTAATTACAATACTTATAAAAAATCTAATATAAAGATAGATATTAATTTAATTGAAAAGGAGAAAAATAATTATGACTAATAAAAAAATAGGTTTATTACAACTAGCAAGTTTAACATTTTTTCTTGGAATATCAAGTTTTCCTCTCTTTATAGAAAAAATTATTAAAATTAGTAAAAGTGATACTATTATCAGTATAATAATTGGTTCTATTTTAGTACTAATTACTTTTAAAGGCATATTAGAACTAAGAAAAAAAATTAAACCTAAGAGTAATTATCTAAAAGTAATTATATCTATTTTATTATCTTTTATATTTATATATCTTTTATTAGAAACAACTAATTTTATAAAAACATCTTATCTAAGTAGTGGCAATTTCTATAGTATTCTAATTTTATTACTTTTAATGTGTCTAACTACTTCACTACAAAGTTATAAAGAAATATCTAGTCTTTCTTTAATTTTAATATTTATTTTTATTCCTCTATTTATTATTAACATAATTGGTAGTAGCAAGAGCTTAGATTTAACTTATCTAAAAGTTTTATTTAGTACTAATAATCTTGATATTATCAAAGGTAGCGTTTTATTCTTTATTTATGAAATAATCCCTATATCTTTACTTTTATTTATTCCTTACAATGAAATAGATGGTAGAAAAAAACAAGATAGATATTTATATCTTGCTTTAATAATAAGTCTTTTAATAATAATTATAGATTATTTATTATTATATTTTTCTTCTAGTATTAATGTTTTAACAAGTTACAGCTACCCTTTTATGTTAACAATAAATAGTCTATCTAGTACCTTTATCTTAGGAAGACTAAGTTATCTCATAAGTTTCTATTTATTATTTTCAAGCATCATAACTTTATCTTTAATTATATGTATAATTAAGCAGTTAGTGTTGAACAAGTATATCCTAAAGACTCAAGATTAGTCCTTTGAGCATCTATAGGTTGAAAATAACTATCCAAAGAAGTATTAGTAGCATTAGCTTCTTTCTGTTCTTTAGTTAAAACAAATTTAAATTCTGTATCTGTAGATTCTTCTGTAACTAACCCACTATTCCTAATTAAATTTATCTCATTTACAACTGGATTATCAGTAACAGTAGCATCATAAGGAGTAGTCAAAGAATAAAGAAATGTTACTTTATTTAACGTATCATTACTATAATTACTAGTAATAGATACACTGTAATTCATAGTTCCTACTACAACTTCTCTATTACAGTTTAAAGCAGTAGCAGTAGAAGCATCACTAGCATTACTAGCATTATTAGGATTATTAATAACAGATTCTTCTTCTTTAAACACCACTCTAAAAACTAAGGGCAAAGCTATTAATATTACAAGTATAACTATAAGTAAATAAACAAAAATATTTATAAACGAACTACTCTTCTTCTCACTCATTATAACCAACTCCTTCTTCTATTTTATCTTGAGCTTTAAGATTATGAATAAATTTTCTAATATAAATAATTAAAAATATAAGTGGTATTATAGGAAAAGCCATGAAAAAATAATAAGAAAACATATTATCATTAATAACATTATAATCATTAACTAATTTAGTAAATGCTGCCCCATATCCTATAGAAACAGATAAAAGAACACTTGATATAAAAACGCCTATAAAACTAGTCCAGTAATTAATAACATAATTAGTACGATTAATATTCTTATTTTTTCTTAATTTTTCATAAATTTTCGTACCTATAAAAAAAGCAAGTAATAATATTGTTAAAGGTATGATTATATAAAATAGTAAAATCTTAAAATTCTTTTCACTATAAACAGAACTAACCATAACTACCATCACCTATTATAATAATAGCACAGTTAAATAGAGGAATCAACCGAAAAAAAGAAAGATTTACATAGAACTTTCTTTATTATTACGTTCAAATTCTAGTAAAAATTCTTTTTTAATCGCTCCAAAAACATAATCACCTATATCATTTTCATCAACAATAACCCTATGACAAGGTATAAGAATAGGAAAAGGATTTTCCAACAATTCTTTAATTACTGGTGAAACTACTTCTTCATTTCCAAGCATACCGGCTACTTCTTTATATGTTATAACTTCACCATATGGTACATGACTAACAATTTCTAAAACTCTAGCTTGCAAACCTGACACTAAATAATTATAAAATGAAAATGATTTAAGTTCTCCCTTAAAATAAGAGTCAAGTTCATTTTTGACTCTAATACTTAAATGATTTTCAACCCCTTCATCTTCTTCATCTACTAAAGTAATAGAAAGAATATCATATTCACTAGTATTTATCCTAATTAAACCTATAGGACTTTCATAAAAAGATAAATAACTAATATGTCTCATAACTACTCCTTAAAAAACTTTAACAAATAAACTATAGAAAATTAAGGTAAGTGGCTTACCCAATAATATTATAATAAGAAATTTAAAAAAGGTCAAACCACTAATTCCTGCAATATAACAAAGTAAATCATCTGGCGCTCCAGGTAATAAAATTCCTAAAAAAAATACTTTTGAAAATTGTTTATGTCTTATATATTTAAGATATTTATCTACTGTTTCTTTTGCAAATAATTTATTTATCAAAGGAAGACCAAAATTTCTACTTAAAAGAAAAGCGACAATACTTCCTAAAGTAAGACCTACATAATTATAAATAAAGCCTTCTATAGGACCAAAAGCTAAGACACCAGCAAGACAAGAAGCTCCTCCTGGTATTACTGGAAAAACTACTTGAACTATTTGTATTAACAAAAAAATAAAGGGAGCAATTAGTCCATATCCTTTAATTTTATCAACTAATATAGAAGGATCAGTTAATAAGTTCATCTTAATAGCATAAATAATGAAAGCAACTAAAATAATTGTTATTATCGCAGTTATAATTGTCATTACTTTTTTTAAGTTTGTATCTTTTTCCATAACTATTCCTCCTCATATATATTGTACCCCATAAACTATCATTAATTACAAGAAATTATTATTTGCATCTAGTACTTTTCATTTGCATCCATTGTAACAGAAGCTACTTTTAACGCTGCTTCTAAACTTTTAGTAGCAACTAAAAAACGATTAACATGACAAAAAGTAATATCTTTAATACCACTAGTTTTTTCCAAATCTTCATTAACTAAGCCAGCCCATTTCAAAGGAAAATAAACTCTACTATTTTTATCTTCTAAACTAATAGGTACAGTCTTAACACAATATCCTCCTCTATTAGATGGATAAATAACTAGTTTAGTATTGTAATTACCAGTTAAAATAACTTCTTCATATGGTAAATATTCATCAAGTAATAAGATATCACTATTATTATTTTTTAACAACTCTTTTACTTTTTTAGAAGCTTTAACTTTACCACAGACATTTTTTAATTCAAAAGAAAAAATTGACTCAGCTACATTAACAGCTTTTACAAAATTTTCATTACTAGTATCATTACTTCCATAACTAGGATTATATAGCTTTATAATATCACTAACTGTTTTTACTTTATAATTAGCAGTAACAGAAGGAAATTCTCCATTATCAATAGCATCTATTGAAAGTATAAAGTCTTTAACTAAATAATCATACACTTCTTCTTTATTTTCTATTTTAAGCCTTTCTAAGAAAGATAATCCATACTCTTCAAATAAAAGACCAAAAGAGGAATATTTAATCCCATTATCTCTAATTCTAGCCTCTTTCTGATGATGATCAAACTTACCTTTTCCAATATCATAAATAATAACGTCATTATCTACATTTAAAGGAACACTATCAAGTCTAATAACAGAAATATTTGTAAAATATAAATCTAAAAATGCTGTAGCAAAGACATCATCAGCATGAAAAACACCACTATGAGTAATAAATTTAGCGCATCTTATATCATTTACTATTTTTATCACTATTTAATTCCTCCAAACTAATATCACTTTTATGTTCTATTTTTACCCAAGATACATCTTTATTTTTTAAAGCCAAATATAAACATTTAACATAACTAGCTAAAAATAAAGGGTTATAGAATAATACTTTTATTTTCATCTTAGTATTTAGTCTAAGATTATCTTTTTCTTTTATTAATAAAATTAGAGTAAAGATAACTAATACTAAGTATATCAAAAATATTATAACAAAAAATTGCAATAATAACGATGTTATATTAACTTTTACAATTGAATTAGAAATTATTCTAAAGATTAGATTAAGTAAGTACAAAATAATACTTATTACCAATAATATATACGGCTTAACTCCAACTAAAGCAATATAAACTGATGGATAATTACTATCTTTTAAAGCCAATTTCTTTTTTAGTTTATCATAATACATTAATCTTGAAGTAAAATATCCCTTAACCCATCTTGTTCTTTGTTTAATAGTAACATTAAAAGAAGTAGGTTGTTCATCAAAGTATTTAGCATTCTTATTATAAGTAGAACTTAAATTATTTAAAGTAGCATACAAACTAAACTCATAATCTTCAGTTAAACTATAAAAAGGATAACCTCCAAGTTTTTCTAAAATTTCTCCTTTTATATAAAAACCAGTTCCACTTATAGTCAAAGTTAAATTATGTTTTACCTTATAATTATTAGATAAAGTATTAATCATTGAAAATGTTAATGATGAAGCTGCTGAATATATACTACTATTTCCATTTTTAGTATTACGGTACCCTATACCTATATCATACCCATTTTTATAACTTTTAAGTATTTCTTTAAAGAAATTACGATCTAAAACATTATCAGCATCAAAAATAAAATAAGCATCATAATGCCTTTTAGCTTTTAATATTTCTTTTATAGCATCATCAAGAGCATATCCCTTACGTCTTTTTGTTAAATCTTTACGATATACTATATTAATACCTCTTTTTTTAGCAATTAAAACTGTAGGATCATCACTAGATTCTACAATTATATAAATATTTTTACTATCGACATTAATACTTTGCTTTTCAATACTATCAAGAAGATTAGAAATAACTAATGATTCATCCCTTGCTGGTATCAAGATAGCAAAATCTACATTTCCATATTCTTTTTTTAATTTTCTCTCTTTACTTTTTAAAGTTACTAAATATTCTCTAAATAAGAAATAAGCAGCAATAAAAACTAAAGTTAAACAAATTAATGTTATCATACTACTTTCTCCTTACTTTAAATTCCATATTAGGAAAGCTTTTAGCAAGAACATCATCAGGATAAACTTTATCATAAAATACACCTACAGGTGTAATAGGATCTATATTATTACGTCTTAAAGCACTTCTAATTAAAGCTGTCCAAGATACAAACATATCTATTACTAAGAAGCTTAAAATGATATAAAATATTACATTTCCTATTTTTAAAGGAATCATCTCTATCCCTTTAGATATATATGGATATAGAATTTTTACAAAGATTAAAGAGAAAAGTCCCCAAACTATCATATAAGGAATAGTTGTTCTTCCGTTTATATTTAAAAAGTAATTAGAGTAATCCCATGATCTAGTATGTGTAAATGTTTCTTGTAAAAAACTAATAATATATTCAAATGCCCCTCCAAATAAAGCTCCATATATAAATGTTTTCAAATTAGAATAATTAGGTTTTACTAATAAATATACTAATAACACCGCTCCTGCTCCATATATAGGACTAAAAGGTCCATAGATGACTCCCCTTCTTAATTCCCAAACAATATCACCAGTAACAAGATATACTTTAATTAAATTTAAAATTTGTTCATACAAGGCTCCAAAAACAGAACCTATTACAAATATTAAAAATAGTTTTTTAAAACAAAAACCTGAAGCAAATTTTTTATCTAAATCTCTTTTACTGCTCATAACTACTACCCCTTTGTGTTGTTGTTATTTTACCATATTTTATGAAATATTTCAACAAAAAGTAACATTTACTTATTTTAACATAAACTAAAATAGGTGATGAAGATGAAATTTAAGGCTAACAAACATAGTCCTTTCTGTAGATGTAATTTTTGCAAACAAAAAAGAAGAAGTAGTCTTCTTTATCTAGGCATTCTTCTTTCTTTAGGTGTCATTATTTGTTATCAAGCTATTTTACTTTTATTTTTAGTAACTAGAATTCATGCTCTTCTTCTATTAATTGAACTCATACTCTTTATTGTGATGATTATCTTTTTGATATTCTGAAACAAAAAGAAATGTATAATCTAACTTTTCAAAATATGCAGATAATTCAACTGATTTATCTAATGATGAAGGATAAATATCTATTTTATCAGGCATTAACAAATTAAAAGTCAAATAAAGAATTTCTATTTTTCTATATTTATAACGATGTTGATAAAATCTAAAACTACTTTCCATCTCTATTTCATCATAATGATGATTATAAAAGCATATAAAATCTTCACTAACTCTTCCAATATGAGCTTTCTCTAAACTAATAAAATAATCTTTATCGCTACTTATAAAATGATCAAGCTGACATTTCCCATGACACATAACGTATCTTTCTTTTGTCTCATTTAAAGATAATTTATACCACTCTTCAAGGACATTTTTAGAGTAATTTAAAGCTTTATATATTATAGAGACATTACGTATAAATAAATATTCACAAGAAGACATATAGACTTTAGATTCTATCATATCTTGTAAAGTATAATAATAGTTTTCTAAATAAATTATTTTATTTTTATATTGGTCATACTCTTCTTTTAACTTATCTTTATCTATTTTTCTATATATAGTAGTTTTATTTTGCCATATACTTAAATTATAAATAAGTCTTTTAGCCATTTCATCTTTATCTAACTTTAAAGAGTCTAAATAATCAAAGTATATTTCTCTATCAGTTATTCTTAAAGGCTTTAAATAATTATCTATACCATGATTATCTAAATATGTATAAACTTTATCTAAATCATATCTCTTTTTATTTTTTATAAATATTTTCTTATTATCATCATAAAGTATTATTTTATTATTATGTAAATACTCATATTTAACTATTTTACTCATTAGTTTCTAATAAAATACTAGGTATAATAATCTTACTACCAACTCTTAAATTATCTAAATCATTATATTCTGCTAAAACTTCTCTACTAGTCTTATATCTATTAATAACTTCTTCAAGATTATCATTTTCTCTTAAGATATAAACAGAATATGTTGCATATGTCTCTTCAGTATTTGCAAAGATAGAAAATATAGAGTCCATCACTTCTTTATTATTGTTATTATCATTAACAACTTCTTTTGTCTTTTCAACATTATCAACAACTTCTATATTATTTTGAATTTTTTCTTCCTTAAAGTTAAAGTTATCATCTTCATCTGTCTTTAAAACTTCTACTTTATCATTATCATCCATACTTTGTAAAACCTCATCATCTCTCTTTTCTTCTTCACTTATCTTATTATCTTCACTTTTCTCTTCTTCTACTAAAACTTCTTGCCTACTTTCTTCTTTAACTTCTTCTTGTTCTTCCTCTCTTACTTCTTCTTTTTCTAAAGCTACTTCCTCTACTTCTATTTTCTCAAGTCCTTCTATTAGAAGTTCTACTGTTATAAAAAGAGCCTCCTCATTAACAATTTTATAAATAAAATTATTAATAGCAATAGATCTTTTATTTTCATCTAAATTACTAGTAAGCATAATTTCTACTGGTACTTTATAATTAAAATCCTCTTCAATTGTACTCGCTTCAGTAAGCTTATAAGTACCACTAACTATTAAATTACCTTCTATTTCACTATCACTTATAAAATCTAAGTCATGTTCTAAAGATATACTAGTAATATCCCCTATCATAGTTTTAAAGGCAATTTCTTTTTCTAAAGTTATAATTTGTCGCATAATTCTCTCCTTTCCTTAGTTAAAATATATGAAACAAAAAAAAGATTATTACTTTATTTCTTAGGAAAAGTAATAATCTTAGCTTTATCTCTTCTATTAAATAATTCCATTGTCTCATTAATAGCGATTAAATCCATATTACTCAAAGTTTTATCTAAAGAAAGCTTTAATAAAATGTTATATAAATAATCATCAGCATTTCTAAAAGTATCATAATAATCACTAAATAATGTTTTTAAATAGGAAATAGAAAATAATATATAAGGATTATCTATTAAAAGGCTAGAGTCATATTGTTTTAAAAGTAAATCATCTAACTCTAACAACTCCATATAATCATCATAAGTAAAAACAAATTTCCTAACTAGAGATTCTCTATCATAAAAGTCATTTTTCATCTTTTCTTTATCTTCAAAATCTAAAGAAGAAAGTTCTTCTAATTCATTTATAGCAAAGTAATTATTATAAAATTCTGATACATAAATCCCTGCTTCTAAAAAGGAATCATTTATAAGGAAAAAAGCAGGTTCTGTCGCTACTAAAGCATTAATACCCTTAACACAAGACATATAATCTTCTGAAAAAAGTAAAGATACTCTCTCTTCATCAGTCATAATAGATTTAATATTTAAAGCTTTAAATCTATTTTCTATTGATAAATCTCTTAATTGCATACTACATCACTCATTACAAATAAATCATTATATATTTCTTTATAATTAGAAACAAAGATAAATTTTATTTTTTTCTTTATAAAAGATGGAACTTCTTTTAAATCATCTTTATTATTTTTAGGTAAATATATAACATTAATTCCTTCACGATAAGCCCCTAAGACTTTTTCTTTAACTCCCCCTATTTCTAAGATATCTCCTTGTAAAGTAATCTCTCCTGTCATCGCTATCTTAGTAGATATTTTCGTATTAGTAAAGGCACTGATTAAAGCCGTAGTTAAAGCTATACCGGCACTAGGACCTTCTTTAGGAATAGCACCTTCTGGAACATGAATATGAATATCATCTTCAAACAAATCTTTTTTAATACCAAACTTTTTTCCATTCGCTTTAATATATGATAGGGCAATCTTAGCAGATTCTTGCATAACATCACCTAAAGAACCTGTCAATAAAAGATTAGCATTTCCCTTATAATGTGTTACTTCTATTGGTAAAATATCTCCTCCATAAGAAGTATAAGCAAGACCATTAACGACTCCTTTTAATTTAGTTTCCTTTTTTTCTTTCGCTAAATATATACGTTTATCTAAATAATTAACTAAATCTTCTCTATTTATTAAGAAAAACACTTTCGTCTTATCAACTAACACTTCTTTTACTATCTTTCTTAGAATCTTTGCAATTAATCTTTCTAAATTACGTACTCCTGCTTCTTTAGTATAATAATTAATAATATCCAAAATCACTTCATCAGTAAACTGTACTTGTAAAGAAGTAAGACCATGTTCTTCTAATAATTTAGGTATTAAATAATCTTTAGCGATAGAAAGTTTCTCATACTCTGTATAGGAATCTAAATAAATTATTTCTAATCTATCTTTTAACTCTAAAGGTATTTGATCTTCATAATTAGCTGTAGCAATAAATAAGACATTAGATAAATCATATTCTTCTTCAAGATAATGATCAGAAAACTTACTATTTTGTTCTTTATCTAACACTTCTAAAAGACTACTAGCAGGATCTCCTCTATAGTTACTAATCATTTTATCAATCTCATCTATTACAAATACAGGATTAGAACTACCACATTTTCTTATACCTTGAATAATCCTTCCTGGCATCGCTCCTACATAAGTTCTTCTATGCCCCACAATCTCCGCTTCATCTGCAACACCACCAACAGAAACACTGACAAGACGTCTATTTAAACTTTTAGCAATACTATAAGCAAGAGAAGTCTTACCAACTCCAGGAGGTCCTATTAAACATAGAATAGGGCTTCTTTCTTTAGGAGAATTCTGTTTAACTGCAATATACTCAACAATACGTGTTTTAACTTTAGAAAGGCCATAATGGCTGTTATTTAAGGATGTTTCAATCTCTTTAATATCAGTAACATCACGAGTTTTATAATCCCAAGGCAGACTA
The DNA here is from genome assembly GCA_944358355.1 of uncultured Bacilli bacterium. Classification (GTDB taxonomy): domain Bacteria; phylum Bacillota_I; class Bacilli_A; order RF39; family UBA660; genus Onthousia. The sequence continues at coordinate 22,449 of CALVQY010000014.1, forward strand.
AGCATCAACTCTATATAATCTCTAATAATAACTGATTCAGGAGAATTACTATTAGTATTATCATATCTTAATATCTCTTCTTTAATTCTATTTCTAATTTTATTATTACATTTAAGCTTCTTTAATTTTAAATTATAAGTATTAACAATTCTCCCCTTACTATTAACTTCTCCAAGTTCATTAGATATTATCTTCATCTTTTCTTGTAAGTAATATTTTCTTTGATCATCATCTATTTTCTTATGTACTTTAATCTCTATTTCTTTCTCTAATTTAGCAAGATTAATCTCCTCTTTTAATTGACTAACTAAACTAATAGCCCTTTTAACAGGATTTACTTCATATAGGTACTGTTTCTTAATATCAGGGCTTAGATTAAGGAAAGATACTATAATATCTGTTAAATTATCTAAATTTTTAATAGAAGATATCTCTCCTAACATAGCATTACTAACAGAAGATATTTCTCTAACATATCTTTCATAATTACGATATAACATATCTAAATACATAGATTGTTCTTTATTATCTGTAACACTTACATCAATTTCTTTATAAATTGCATAAAATATCCCATTCTCTTCTTCATAATAATCAATCTCTACTCTTTTTATACCAAGTAATATATAACGCATCTTCGAATTTGGAATATTAAGTTTTAAAGTTAATGAGACTAAAAGACCTATTTTAGGAAATTCTGTTACATCATCAGTACTAATATCATCAATAGAATGAATTATTATTAATTCTTTACTATCAGAACTATCAACGTTAGTAATAAGTTCTTGTTCCTTATAATTAACAGTCTCTCCTCTATATTCAACACCAGGAAAAAGTATTTCGTTATTAATAATTAAAACAGGTAATTTAGCCATTTATATACCTCCCTAAAGAACTAATATTTATTATAACGAAAATAGAAATTTTTACAAGAAAAAAGAGAAAAAAATAACAAAAAAAACAGTGCTTCCACACTGTAATTTTATTTTATCCAACTACTTGAGAAACTGTACAAGTTCCATTAGTAGCAGTAGCACCTGTTCCTTGACCTTTATAAAGAGTAATTGTACTATTTGCTGATGGTGAACCACCAGATGCAACACGGTTAGGTTGGAAATTTGTTTCTCCATCAACATCTTTTTCGATTACATGATCACGTTCAAGATCTGTCTCTAAGATAACTCCAAAACCATTACCAGCATTATCTTCCATTTGTAGATAATAATCATATTTATCTTGACCAGTACTACTACTATTATGAATAATTACATAACTATTATCAGTAAAATCTTGTCCAAATGAGCTTTCATGTGATCCACTTTCTAGAGCGATTGAATTAGTTTTAATAACTAAACATTGTCCTCTTGCTGGAATATCATAATCACCATTTACAAAACTAAGTCTTGCTGCATTAGCATATTGTAAAGCTGTAGTTCTGAATGTATCCTTTCTAGCATTTCTAATATAACCTGACATAGCTGTAATAGCTAAAGTCATCAAAATAGCTAAAATGATAATAACTGCTAACAACTCAATTAATGTAAAACCTTTTTTATTTCTTATTTTTTTCATTTAAATAACCTCCATACTCTATAACAATCATATCAATATTTATTTTTAGTGTCAATAACAAAAAACAAAAATACTAACTTTTTACAATCTTTGTCACTTTATATCCCGATAATTTTGAACCAACAGTAGGTGTAGGAATATTTAAGTCAGAATCTTTAGCAACTAATCTAATAGCATTTTCTTTATTTAAATCAGATCTAGTTGATAAAGGAACTCCTCTTCTTCCACCATCATAGTTTTCAACTAAAGCTGCCATATAAATATTCTTATTACCACTTCTAGCTATAACAACATAAGAACTATCTATATCATAATCTCCACCTTCAGGTCCTTGATCAAATTCACTCAAATCTAAAGCTCTTAACAAAATTACTACACAATTACCATCAGTAGGTGTAGGAATACTTGTATCACTTCTAAGTTCATATTCTGCTAAAGTAATCATTCTTCTAGCATCTTCTACATATGTAGATTGTTTATTCTTATCAATAGTACTCATAACATTAGGAACAGCCACTAACATAATAAGCGCTAAAATCATAATAGTAGCAAGTAACTCAATTAATGTAAAACCTTTTTTATTCATCTAAATAAATCACCACTTCCTTTATCTTTATTTAATTATAACACTGTTTTTATCAAGATAAAATATTTTTTAAATTTTCTTTTTCTAAAAAAGATGTACTTGATATATTCTTTCCAAAAATAGAATCATATCTAAAAATAGAAAAACCATCATAATTAGTTAAACTCCTACTCAAACTAACTTCTCTTGCAATAATATTGTTATATTCTATCCATTCATTACTACCTTCTTTAGCATAATTATCAACATTACCCGTTTTATAGAAAGCTAAAGCTGGTATTAAGTCTATTCCATTAGTAATTAACTCATTCCAAGACTTAACTGTCACTTCAAAAGGCTTTACACTATTTAAAAAACCATAATATACTTGAGGCATTATATAGTCAATATATCCTTTCTTAGTACAAAAAGTCCTTGTATCTACATAATTACTAGTATAATTATTATCTATATTACCATCAGGAGATATCCCAAAAAGAATATTTTTATCATAGGATTTAATTAAGTCATAAGTCTTTTTTATTAAAGAGCTTATAACATCAAGTCTAAATTCTTCTAAAGTAATACTATTATTTTTATTTAAAGCTTCACTATACTCTAAACTATCAATATCTTCACTTTTAGGATAGAAATAATCATCAAAGTGAATTCCATCTACATCATAGTTAGTGATTATTTCTTTTATACCATCAAGAACTAAAGACTCTATCTTACTACTAGCAGGATTATAATATATTCCATTATCAAGTATTTTAACATTATTAGTATTTAACATAGAATAAGCAGGATTATTCTTACTTATTAATGATATATTAGAAGTATTACTAATTCTATAGGGATTAATCCAAGCATGTATTTCTAAATTATTCTGATGAGCTTTTTTAATAAAGTAATCTAAGATATCAAAAGGAAGTTCATCTCCTTCATTATTTACAACACTTCTACTACTAGGAAAAATAGAAGAAGGATATATTGCATCACTAAAGCTTCGAACTTGTAAAATAAGCATATTAAACCCAAAGTCTTTCGCTTCTTTTAAAATATTATCAATAGTACTCTTCATATCATTTTGATTTTTACCTCTTAAATTATCACCAAGTTCAATATAAGAAATAAAGACTGCTCGCTTCTCCTCATCTTTAAGATTTTCTTTTCTTTCACCATTATCAGGTATAAGAATATAAACTATTAATAACAAAAAAATAATAAGTATTAAATAAATTTCTCTTTTCATATACTTATTATATTATTTATAAACTAATTATTTTGTCTAATTAAGAGATACAATCACTGTTTTTAATAATAAATAATTGATTATCTTTATAAAAAGCATAAAACACATCATCAAGTTTTACTTTTTTACTAGCAAGTAACTCATTAAGCCATTTTTCTTTTTTCTTTAGTCTTTTTAGCGTCATTTGTTGTACTTTACCATCAAGTATTATTGGCAATGGATATGGTCCACTATTACTAGCATTTTTAGTAAATACTGATAATTTACCACTAGTCTCTAGTATTGCATATTCTACTTCTTCAATACTTTTAACTTCTTTAGCACGTAACTGTGTAAGTAAATCTTCTAAATTATAACGTTGTTTAATCATTTCTTTAAAATTAACTTTACCATTATCTATAATAATTGAAGCTTCTCCATCTAAAAGACTTCTTACTTTATCACTTTTTAAAGATATTTTAGCAATAAGTATTTGCAATATTACTAATAATGTCGCTGGCAGAAGCATAAGAAAAACACTACTATCATATTTTTCAATACTAATCGCTGCAAGTTCTGCTATTAGTATTGAAACTATTAAATCTATTATACTAAGTTCTCCTACTTCTCTTTTACCCATAAAGCGATAAAATATAACAATTACAAAATAAAAGAAAAGAGTTTTTAAAAGTATAAATAAGTAATCCATAATTATCACCTAATAATACTTTTTCCAAAACTTTTTATTTTATACCTCTTTTTTCTAAAAGTTCTATTATCTCTTTATGAATCTCATCCCTAGTTTTCTCTTTGTTATCAATAATACAATCAATTACATCCCAATTATATAGTCCTGCAAGTTCCATATAAGCACGTAATACTTTTTCTTGTTTATTATTATTAGAAAAATCAAAAGATAGTTGATTATTATATTTATAAGGCATATTAAGAAGAATTGTATAATCAGGTTTAGGTAGTTTTAAAAGCCAATACTCTAACTTATCTATCCATTGATACATATAAAATCTATCTTCAGCTTCTTCATATTTACTACCTTGATTAGCCATATTTGAACTAGTATATCGATTAATTACCACGATATAATCTAAGTCAAGATACTTTTTTATTGTTTTAATATTATATTTACGATCAGCCGCTGTATATAAACAGACAAGTTCAGGGTCTAATGCTTCATAACCTTCAGGAAAAAAATTATTATTACTAAGTACACAGTTTTTAAAGATTTTACCCGTTGGAGTATCATACATAGGAAAAGAAAACTCTATCGCTTTTATTCCCTTTTTATTTAAAGATTCTACTAATAATTTACTTTGTGTCTCTTTTCCACTACCTTCTATTCCTTCAATAACAATAATCTTACCCATAAGCCCTCCTATATTTCTATATTATTATGACTATCAAACGGTACTAACAAACATTTACGACTAGCTAAAAAGTCACACATATGGACAAAATTTTGATATTTAGTATGAGGCTTCTCTAACACTTCATTACCATTATAATCGACAGTATAATCTCCCATATGAGTCTTAATAGCATCACTTATAAAGGTTGCATCTTCTAAACTAAGCCCTACTTTTTCATAGTTATCAAGCACTACTTTACTAGCGATTAAAGGATGATCAAAACGAGTATATCTCTCTTCTACAAGTCCTTTTTTAAAGCCATCATGTAAAAGCAATGCCATAAGCATTAAATCTTTTTCATGAGCAGTATATTTCTTACCAATAGATAAATCACTTAATAACTCATAACCAATCCTAACAGCTGCTTTAGTATGACGTAAAAGTCCACCTTCCCCTAAAGCATATTTAGGATGATATTTACCAGTAGAAGAAGCTGCTTCCTTAAAGAAATAATCTGGTAATAACTCTATTAACTCTACAAGACTCTTTCTTAATGATTCATCTTTTATATAATTTATTTCATCATAAAATATCTCTTTCTTATTCATAAATACCTCTTTCTAATTCATTATATCAAAAGAAACATTTGTTTGTAAAGTCTCAATAAATCTTAACGTAACATCATCTAAAACATAAAAGTACTCTTCACTTACTTTTAAAGATCTAATATCTTCCTCCAATACTTTATTTTTAACTAGTTCTTTATAATTAAAAAGTTTCTCTATATTAACATTATATTTACTCTTAAACTCTCTCTTATCAATACCTCTATTAGTTCTAAAAGCTAGCATAATTTCATAAAAGATTTTATCTTTAAGAGTAAGAATCTCTTTATCTAAAACAGTTTTACCCTTAAGATAATTAGTAATACTTCTAGTATTAGTATATCTAATACTATCTAAATAACCAGAAGCTCCTACACCAAAGCCATAATAATGGAGATTATTCCAATATTTTAAATTATGCTTAGATTGATAATTATTTTTAGCAAAATTAGACACTTCGTAATGAATATAATCATTTTCTTTAAGTATTTTAGATATCATATCATACATTTCTCTATCTAATGACTTATCTATATTATCAATACCTTTTATTTTTAATTTAGTATTATTTTCTATAATCAAAGAATATGTCGATACATGAGGAACATCTAATGACAGAATAAAGTCTAAATCCCTCTTTAAGTCATCCAAACTTTCTTCCTTAATAGCATATATTAAATCTACATTTATATTAGTAATACCAACACTTCTTAAATTATTTATACAAGAGATAACTTTATCTTTACTAGTTCTCCTTTCAAGTACATCTTGCAATTTACTATCAATAGTCTCTACCCCAATACTTACTCTATTAACACCAAAATCTTTTAGCAATTTAATTTTATCTGAGCTTAAACTATCAACATTAGCTTCCATAGTAATCTCACAGTCTTTACTTAATTTAAAGACTTTTAAAATATCAAATAAATATATTAATTCATCTATACTAAGACTACTAGGAGTACCTCCACCAATATATAAAGAGGTAATAACATCTCCTTTATAGTTAGAGTTTATTTCCTTTTCTAAAGCATTTAAATATCTATTAACATATTCTTTATTATAAAATACTTTACAAAAATCACAATAAGCACAGATTTGCTCACAAAAAGGAATATGAATATAAACAGCATCTACATTGTTTTTCATGAAATCACTTCTTTCTCCTATAGAATACTTGAAAAAAGAAAAAGAAGCAAGTAAACGCTTCTTAACTTAATTCTAAAGTAAATGGATTTTGTAAAGTACCATCGCCCCCAGTTATTATAACATTTGATTTTAAATTTAAAGCAGGTTTTATTCCATAAGACATTAAAGGATTATTATAATTTATATTACCATTTGCATAAACACTACGCATATTAGAATTATTATAAGAAGTTATAGGCCAATAATCTGTATTATTATTATATTTATCAAATTGACCTAACATTAATTCTCCAATTCTTAATAATCCTACAGTTGCTATAACAGTATTAGAAGTTAATATATTATCAGTATTATTTGTATATTTAGCTAGTTTATAACTAACACCACTACCAACAGAACCTAAATACCAAGTACTATCTTTTTCAATCATATTATGATAATAACTATCTACATAATCATTTAAATAATCATTATTAAGAAAACTACCTATAGTATTTGTAGAAGAAAAAGACGTTGTATCACCAAAAGCTATAGTTTTAAAAGTCGAAGAATCTTTTAAAGGCTCAGCACTGACTATCTTAGTTAAGCCTTCACTTTCATGGCTTACTATTCTATATAAATTATTTTCTCCTGCTCCAAAACTTACATATTCACCACTATATCGACTAGATAACTTTGTTCCAGATAAATTATTATCATTATCTCCTTTTAACCGATAAGGATTATCAATAGTTCCAGAACCTTCAACTACTATTACATCTTTTTTTAAATTAATCGCTGGTCTTATACCATAAGCATGAGTAACAGAATATGAACTATTAGCTCCAGAAAGATTTATATAATTAACAGAAGTATTATTATATGGAGTTAATGTCCACCAAAAAAGTCCATTATTTAAATAACTATCTGTTCCACCATTATTACTAGATTGATACTCATACATATTCAATAATCCTACAGGTGCTGTTACAACAGACATTCCATTAGGTCTTGTAATATTTCCTAATGCATTACTATCTTCTGTAGCATCCCATATACTATCAGTTACTATAAATTTATCATAATCTCTTAAATTACCTAAAAAGCCATCAGCACTAGTATCGTTTAACCATTCTTCCATGTAACTATCTTTAAATTCTGAAGTACTACTAACATTATATGGTATAGCGCTAATATTCCATTGTGTTACTAATTTAGCGGTCTTTATTTCATTATTAACAGACACTGCTCTCCATAACTTTCCACTATACCAAATATAATTATTTGGCTCTTCTCCTACTATAAAAGTATCAACTCCATCATCATAAATATCTTTATTAGAATCTAAGAGAACATCTGCAACAGATTGATTATACTCTTCAAATAAATGTCCATTATCAGGTAATGTTAAATCATTATAATCAAGCCCTACATCAACACCTAATTTTATACTTACTTCATCATCACTATTATTTGATACTACAATTTTATAAGTATTACTTGAAAAAGAAGAATCATTCTTTTCTAAATTAATACCTTGAGAAGATGGCATATTATTAGTACTAGAATCATTTATATACCCTGTCTTTACATTATCAGGCAAATTTCCTTCATAATAAAAATTAAATCTCGCAATTCTATTATTAGGATTACTTAGAGTAATAACAAATTGTTTAATAGTATTACCATCTATTACCAAAGTATCATTTTCTTCACCATCTATTTTTAATTTATATTCTAAGTTACCAGTTACTATACTTATTGCATTACTTTTTTCTTTAGATACTGTAAACACTGCATAAGAAAAATAACTTCCTAATATAAACAAAGTAATTATAATCATAACTACTATATATATTTTATTTACCGTTGTTTTTAACAATAAATTTTTCATAACAAAACTCCTCTCTTTATTAGATAAAAATATAATAGTTAATTCATACTACTCTATTCTTCTAACACAACGAAAGAAAGCATTATTAATATTTAAACTACCATTTAGGTAATTTAAATACCCCCCCCCAGGTAACCCATTGTAAACACATTTTTTCCATAAATATTGTCCTCTTTTGTTCTACTTTTAACTACATTAATAATAGCAAATTATTAATTAACAATCAAGTAATTATCTCTATAATTTCTCTAATTATATACTTAATTCTTTATTTACTGCATATATATCAAATACAATAACAAAAAAAGATTCAGATTTTAAAATCTAAATCATAAATTCTCTAAATTTATACTTTTAAAAGTTCTTATCTCTTAAGAATGGTGGAAAATCATAATCACCATCATCTAATATTTCTCCGTCATCATCATCGCCGTCATCATCAGTATTATTACTACTCATTGCTGCAACATAAGGATTATCTTCTCTACTTCTTCTAGTTTGTTGAGCATTATTTGAGAATATTGGCTGTTTAGATTCTCCTTCTTTCTTTTCAAATCCTGTAGCTATTACTGTTACAATAACTTCATCAGATAAGTTCTCATTAATAACAGAACCAAAAATTGTATTAATATCATTACCAGATGCTGCTCTAACAACTTCAGCAGCCTGTTCAGCTTCAAACAAAGTAAGATTAACTCCACCAGTTATATTAATAATAGCATCAGTAGCACCAGTTATACTAGTTTCAAGTAATGGACTAGAAACAGCTTGTTTAGCAGCTTCTATCGCTCTATCTTCACCCATACCAATACCAATACCAATAATTGCCCTACCAGAATCTTTCATAACTGATTGAACATCAGCAAAATCTAGATTAACAAGACCAACAACTGCTATTAAATCTGATATTGATTGAACACCACGACGAAGTACATTATCAACTTCTTTAAATGCTTCTAGCATAGGTGTAGTCTTATCTATAATTTCTCTTAATCTATCGTTTGGTATTACTATTAAAGTATCTACATGTTTCTCTAACTCTTCTAATCCTTTTAAGGCATTATCCATTCTTTTCTTTCCTTCAAAAGTAAAAGGTTTAGTAACAATAGCAACTGTTAAAGCTCCTAAAGCTTGAGCTATCTCAGCAACTACAGGTGCTGCTCCAGTACCAGTTCCACCACCCATTCCACAAGTAATGAAAACCATATCAGCACCAGTTAAAGCATCTTCAATCTCTTTTTTAGACTCTAAAGCTGCTTCTCTACCAATATCAGGCCTACTACCAGCTCCTAACCCATCAGTAAGATTAGCACCAAGTTGAATTTTAATATCTGCTTTAGAATTATTTAATACTTGTAAATCTGTATTAGCAACTATAAATTCAACACCTTTAACACCAGATTCAACCATTCTATTAACAGCATTACCACCGCCACCACCGCAGCCGATTACTTTTATTTTCGCTAATTGATCCATTTCTAGTCCATTTCCCATGTTTGCTTCCTCCTTAATTAGTTATCAAAAAAGTGACCAAAAAATTTATTTATCATAACATCATTAACATTATTTTTCTTCTTAGGTGATATGAATTCCTCTATTTCATTAGCATAAAACATGTCTATACTTCTCTCTTTTAACTGACATTCTCTATCTAAATATATACAACTACCAAAAGCACTTGTATATTTATTATGTCTTGCTCCTATCTCTTTCATATTTAGACAACTAGCATTAATACCTAAAACATCCTCTACAACATAATTAAATCCAGCTAGCTCACTAATACCACCTACTACAATTATATAACTTATTTGTCTTTTTGTTAAGCGATTTATTTCATTTTTTGCAAGTTTTAGTATTTCTTTTATTCTTGACTCTATTACTTCTGATATCTGAACTTGATTTATTGTTAACCTTTTGTTTTCTTGATTCATAACTACTACATCATCATTACTATCAGCATATCTAGAAGAAGTAAGGGCAAAAGTCTCTTTTAATTTTCTAGCTTCTTTCAAATCTACTTTATATATAAAAGCTATATCTTTATCAACACTACTACTACCAACAGGAACATAAGAATTTTTAATCATAATACCTTTATTAAAGATACCTATACTAGTAATATCTGCTCCTATATTTATAATAGCTCCCATTTTTCTATCTAATTCTTTATTAGATATTGTATAATAATCAGCTTGTGTATTATATATAATATCAACTATATTAATACCTACACTTCTAACTATATTAATAAAAGGATATATTTCTTCTTTAGGAGAAGTAGCTACCACAGCTTTCAAAAATAGTTTTTCTCCTTCCTCATCTAAAGGATTAATAACACTAATATTATCATCAACTGTAAAGGAAATAGGTAAGCAACTAACTAATTCTCTAGCATCATCATAAGTATTTAAAACTGTATCTTTAATAACTGCTTCTATATCTTTTCCCCTAACTCTACCCTCTCTAATATTAACCAAACCACTTTCCATAGTCATACTAGCTCTATTACAAGGAACAGTCAAAATAACCTCTTTAATTTTCATACCTATTTTATCTTCTGTAAGCTTTATAGCATTCAAAACAGAACTTTTTAACTTCTTCTCATCATAAATAACATTTTTCTTAAGTCCTAAAGTCTTAACTGAAGTAGTTGCTAAAACAAAATATCTATTATCACTAGCATTAACTACAACTACCTTAACTTCACCATTACCTATATCAAGTCCAGTATAGATATGACTCATAGCAACACCTCTATTCTTTAAAAACAATTATACACTAATTATATTTATTTTAACAAGTAATTAATTCATTGTATTTTTAGTTTCAATAGCTTTCTGCCAACAAGAAGTAATATTGATACCATCTTCATTATCAGGTAACCAATTCATTAAGATATTTACAAGTGTAGGTAAAAAGAACACAATTAACGCTGCTATAACTTTTACAAGTATTTTCTTAATAATTCCTTTTTGATCAGGTGTTGTTATAATAGAAATAATTGTAAGAATTATACTAATAATCAAAATAATTGGAACTGCTATACAAATAATTTGAAAAGCTGTCTGTGTAAGTGACAATATATTCGCTAAAGCATAATCACTACAAGCATCAGCAGTCGCTAAAACATAAACCATAATAAACACCTCTATTTCTTAGAACTAACAGCAATACCATCACCAACATCATAAATAGTTGTATCGTATTTATCATTATCTTTTAAAAAGGCAATATAATTTTTTATTTTCTTAACAATTCCCCTAACATTACGACTAACTATCTCCTTTTCATTCTTTTGAACTAAGCCATGAAAATACATATTATCAGTAATGATATAGCCATTATCTTTTAAGTTTCTCTCAAACAATTCAAAAAACTTAATATTTTGTGACTTAGCAGCATCTATAAATATCAAATCAAAACTATCATCTATTTTAACATTTAAAGCATCGTTAAATATTAATGTTATTCTATCTTCTAAATGTAATTCTTTAATATTTTTTAACGCTTCTAAATATCTTTTTTCATCTCTTTCTATAGAAGTAATCTTTAAATCCGGACTGCACAAGGCCATCATAATAGCAGAATATCCTATCGCTGTACCTAACTCTAAAACATGTTTAATTTGATGTTTTATTATAAAGGTTGTTAAAAAATCAAGTCCTTCATCTTGCATAATAGGTATTTTATTAACTAAAGCATATTCTTTTATTTGTTTTATTTTACTATACTTATCATTTACCATATCCAATCACCATTTTCTTTTAACTCTGCTACTTTTTCTTCATGTTCACTAGCACTCATCGTAAAATAAACATTTCTATTCTTATCAGCTACAAAATATAAATAATCACTATCAGTAGGATTTATTGCCGCTTCTATACTAGATAAAGAAGGATTACAAATAGGACCAACTGGTAATCTTCCAGCCATTTCTGCACTTCTTGTATTATAAGGATTATAAGTATTAAACATCTCTGTAGTTAAATCAGAATCCATCGCTTCATTAAAGGCATAATAAGTAGTAACATCACTTCCTAAGTTCATACCCCTATTAAGCCTATTATTAAAGACACCAACTATTAACTTTCTATCTTCATCCCTAACTCCTTCTAACTCAGCCATACTAGCTAATGTTAAGATACTATGTACATTTAAATTAGATAATGCTTCTTTATAAGGAGAAAGTTTTTTCTCTTCTTCATCTAAAAGAGTTCTAATAATATCTTCACTAGTTAAATCAGTCTTAACAAATTGATAAGTATCAGGAAATAAATAACCTTCTAAAGGATAATAAATCTCAGAATTTAAAATATCCTCACTTAAAAACCAATATTCACTAATTAACTGTGTCAAAAAGTTAGTATCTTTTACTTTCGCTAAAAAGGTATCAGCAGTAATAGAAGTATTTTCTTCAATAATATTAGCATAATCTCTAATATTTTGTCCTTCCTTAAAGGTTAAATTAACAACATCACCATTTTCACTATTACCACTTTCTAATACTTTAACAATATCCTCCAAAGTCATATTTTTTGATAAAAGATAAGTAGATGCTTTCAAGCTAGAAGCATTATTTAATTTTAAATAAACTTTAAAGAAAAATTTACTTCTTATTAAGCCTTTATCATATAAGGTTATAGCAATATTATCAGTACTCATTCCACTAGGAATAACTACTTCAATCTTAGCATCACTACTTTTATCAACAGGACTAACATTATATTCATAATAAATAAAACAAGAAATCAAACCAAGTCCTAATAATCCTAAAATAATTGCCAATATTCTTATCTTCTTCATTATCTAACTGCCAACCCCAATCATTATTCTTCTGTCGTTGTCTGCTTTCTAACCTCTTCTTGAATAGTTTCAAGAATCTTTTCAATCCATTGCCATTCTTTATCAGTTTCAATAGGATCTAACTTAGTAGAACCAGTACCTGGATAATAAACACTAGCATAAACTTGGACATTACCTTGATCGTCTAAACTATTATCTGTATATACAATATAACTCTTATTAGTCTCATCACTATCAAAAGTAAACAAAACATCATATAAAGTCTCATTACCAAACTCATCTTTTAATTTAAATTGATTTTGTTCATTCATATTATTTTCTCCTATCTAAAAATGATTGTAATATAATTGTAGCAGCCACTTTATCAATAACTTTTTTACGCTTTTTACGACTTGTATTACCTTCTATCAAGTAATATTCAGCACTCTTAGTAGTAAGTCTTTCATCTTCTAAATAAATAGGGATAGATAAATTATTTTCTAAAAATGTCTTATATAAAAGAGTCTCTTTCGCTCTATCACCTAAAGTATTGTCCATATTTTTAGGAAATCCTAAAACTAAAGCATCTATTTTTTCTTTTTCAATGATTTCTTTTAGTTCATCAAAACAGTCTTCGGGATTATTATCATGATGTAATACTTTATAAGAAGTAGCAATTAAACCAGTTCTATCACTAACAGCAAGCCCTATAGTTTTAGTACCTAAATCAAGTCCCAAATATCTCATTATTTATTCAAAAAACTAGTCACTAAAACTTCAACAATCTTACTACGATCGATAGTTTTAATCTTACTTCTTGCATCTTGATAACTGGAAATATAACCCAAATCACCACTAATTAAATAACCAACAATCTGATTAGTTGGATTATATCCTCTTTCTTTTAATGAATTATAGACTTCAAGCAAAGTTTTATGAACAGTAGCCTGATCATCACTAACTAACTTAAATAATCTTGTTTTATCATTCATATTATCACCTCACTACAATTACTAAAACTAGTTTAGCATTTTTTTATAATAAGTTCAAGGTTAAAAGAAAAAGAATCGGGATAAAAATCTAACACCTATTTTATGAGAGAAACTCATCGTTTCTTTATAAACACCACCTTTAAATCTATTAATAACCTTCTTTTAATTTAACTAAAAATGGCTCTGAATTTAAGATATCATAACTCTCATCACAATCACCAACAATTACATTTTTCCCTTATCCCTTATTTTTTCATAAAACCATACTACTTTATAAGTAAAGAAAAAAAACAATCACATGAATGCATAAACATAACCAAATATCTAACTATTGATACTAAACTTATACAAACTTTTTTCTAAGAACAAATAAAACAAAATAAATTTTGTTTCGCCCTTGTCGTTACCTCCAAGGATTCCTACTTCATAGATAGAGTA
>CALVQY010000015.1 GCA_944358355.1 uncultured Bacilli bacterium
AATACATTTAAATCAGAAACATTGATAACTGCATATACTGTTTTAAAATCATGATTACTAAATCCTCTTTTTGGAAGTCTTCTATATAGTGGTAATTGTCCACCTTCAAATACTGGTGAAACTCCTCCACCACTACGAGCATTTTGTCCTTTTTGTCCGCGTCCTGATGTTTTACCAAGACCTGATCCTCTACCACGTCCTACAATCTTTTTACGGAAAGTAGCACCTTCATTTTTCTTTAGTTCATGTAATTTCATTATCCTAAAATCTCCTCTACACTTTTACCACGTAATGCTGCAACTTCTTCAGGTGTCTTTACACTTTTAAGTCCATTGATAGCAGCATTTGCCATATTTAATTTAGTTCTAGCTCCAAGAGATTTTGATACAACATCACGAACTCCAGCTAGTTCAAGGACAGCTCTTACACTACCTCCAGCAATGATACCAGTACCTTCTTTAGCTGGTTTTAACATTACTCTAGCAGCTCCACTTTCTCCTATTACTTCATGAGCAATAGTTCTTCCATCAATTAAATCTATAGTAATCATATTTTTATTAGCATCTTGAATTGCTTTCTTAATAGCATCTGGTACTTCAAATGCTTTTCCAGTACCGATACCAACATGTCCTTTACGATCTCCAACAACAACAACTGCTGAAAAACGACGTTGACGTCCACCTTTTGTAACTTTAACTACACTTTTAAGTTGAACGACTAGTTCTTCTGTTTGTTTTTCTTTGGCATCGTTTGTTTGTTTTTGCATATTTACCCTCCTTAGAACTCTAGTCCATTTTCACGTGCAGCATCTGCTAATGCTTTAACACGTCCATGATAAAGATATCCACCTCTATCAAATACTACTTTTTTAATGCCAGCTTCATTACATTTTTTTGCAATACTAGCACCTACAGCAGTAGCTGCTTCAATGTTTGATTTATTTTTTAAATTTAAATCTTTATCTCTAGAAGAAGCAGATACTAAAGTAGTAGAACTCTCATCATCAATAACTTGAGCATATATTGCTGTATTTGATCTAAATACATTTAATCTTGGTGTGGCAGCATTTCCACTTAAATGAGTTCTAATTCTAGCATGACGTACTTGTCTCATGCTATTTCTTGATTTTTTACTAATCATATATTTCTCTCCTTCCTACTAGCTTAAGCAGCTTTCTTTCCTTCTTTACGTCTAATATGTTCATCTTTATAACGAATTCCTTTACCTTTATATGGTTCAGGACGACGTACTTTTCTAACGTTGGCAGCAAATTCGCCAACTAAGGCTTTATCAATACCTTTAATAGTTATTTCTGTATTAGACTGTGCTTCTACAGTAAGCCCTTCAGGTATAGTCATTTCAACAGGATGAGAATAACCTGCATTAATAGTTAATTTTTTACCACTTACATTGAAACGATATCCAACACCTACTATTTCTAGTCCCTTCTCATATCCTTTAGTTACACCTGTAATCATATTTTGAAGAAGTGCATTCATTGTTCCATGCATTGCTTTTACTGCATCGCTTACTCTTGTTAATGTTATTTCATTATCTTTTTGTTCCATTGAAATACCTTTCAACATCTTTTGGCTCAAGCTTCCCTTTGGGCCAGTAACTGTTACGATTCCGTTTTCTTCAGTAACTGTTACTCCTGCGGGAACTTCAATTTTACGATTTCCAATACGGCTCATTCAAAACACCTCCTTACCATACATAAGCTAGGACTTCGCCACCAAGTTTATTTTTTCTTGCTTCTTTATCTGTCATAATTCCCTTAGATGTAGAAACTATTGCAATTCCTAGTCCATTTAAAACTACTGGAATTTCATCAGTTTTAGCATATACTCTAAGTCCTGGTTTAGAAATTCTCTTTAAGCCTGTTATTACTCTTTCTTTATTTTCACCATATTTTAATGTTAGAACAATTGTACCTTGTACATCATTTTTTTCTAACTTGTAATCTTTAATAAATCCTTCTTCTTTTAAAATTCTTGCTATTTCTAATTTTAATTTTGATGAAGGAACTTTTACTTCTTCATAACGCATAGCATTAGCATTACGAATACGAGTTAACATATCTGCAATTGTATCTGTAACTACAGCCATCTTTTTTCCTCCTTTTCTTACCAGCTTTTCATTTTACCAACTTGATTTTTTAACGCCTGGTATTTGTCCTTTATAAGCCAATTCACGGAAGCAAATACGGCAGATCCCAAATTCACTCATAACTGCATGTGGTCTGCCACAACGTGTACAACGAGTGTATTCACGTACTTTGTATTTTGGCTTTCTACTTTGTTTTACAACCATACTTTTTCTTGCCATCTTTTACCCTCCATTACTTTCTAAAAGGAATTCCAAGACCTTTTAATAAGTCATATGCTTCTTCATTAGTTTTTGCAGTGGTAACGAAAACGATATCCATACCACGAACTTTTACAATTTCATCATAGTTAATTTCACTAAAGATTAATTGTTCTTTAATTCCTAATGTATAATTACCACGACCATCAAAAGACTTAGGATTTACTCCTCTAAAATCACGTACTTGTGGAAGTGAGATAGAAATTAGTTTATCAACAAAGTTATACATGTTATCGCCTCTAAGTGTTGCTTTACATCCAATTTTTTGTCCTTCTCTAATTTTAAATCCAGCGATTGATTTTTTAGCTTTAGTAACTACTGGTTTTTGACCTGTAATTTTTTCAAGATCTTTCATAGCAGCATCTAATAGTTTAGAGTTTGTTGTAGCATCTCCAACACCCATATTGATAACTACTTTTTCTAGTTTAGGTACTTCCATTATTGATTTATATCCATATTTGCTCATAAGAGCTGGAACTACTTCTTTTAAATATTTATCTTTTAATCTTAAGTTTTTACTCATATAAACTGTACCTCCTTCCACTAATCTAGTACTTCTTTTGATTTTGTACTTATTCTAACTTTTTTTCCATTTTTATCAGTTGTATGTCCGATTCTTGTACCTTTTTTAGTTTTAGGATCAATAATCATAACATTAGATGCATCAATAGGAGCTTCTATTTCTAAGATTCCTCCAGAATTTTGTCCTGTAGGCTTTTGATGTTTTTTAACAATGTGTACTCCTTCTACTATAACTTTATTTTCTTTTCTTAATGTTTTAATTATTTTTCCTTCTTTTCCTTTATCGGCACCGCTTATAACAACAACTTTATCTCCTTGTTTTAACTTCATAATTTTCCTCCTTATAGTACTTCTTTCGCAAGACTTACTATTTTCATATAGTCTTTATCACGAAGTTCGCGTGCTACTGGTCCGAAAACACGTGTTCCAATTGGACTCTTATCATCTTTGATAAGTACACAAGCATTATCATCAAATTTAATATAACTACCATCTTCACGTCTTACTCCTTGACGAGATCTAACAATAACTGCTTTTACAACTTTTCCTTTTGGAACTCCAGAGTTTGGAATTGCATTTTTAACGGTTCCAACAACAACATCTCCGATATTTCCAGTCTTAACGTGACTTCCTCCAAGTACTCTAATTACTAATAGTTCACGAGCACCTGAATTGTCTGCAACTTTTAATCTACTTTCTTGTTGTAACATAGATTATCCTCCTTTACTTAAGAGTTATAGAATAACTGCTTCTTTTACGATTTCTTTTAAGTAGAAATGTTTTGTTTTAGAAATTGGTTTAGTCTCAACGATTCTAACAACATCTCCAACTTTAGCTTTGTTTGTTTCATCATGGACACTATATTTTTTAGATGATTTAACTCTTTTATGATATAGTGGGTGCATTTTATGTGTTTCAACTAAAACTGTAATAGTTTTATTGTTTTTAGCACTTATTACTTTACCGACTAATTCATGTGTCATTTTCTTTTCCATAAATTATA
Organism: uncultured Bacilli bacterium; assembly: GCA_944358355.1. Lineage (GTDB taxonomy): Bacteria > Bacillota_I > Bacilli_A > RF39 > UBA660 > Onthousia. The sequence continues at coordinate 3,893 of CALVQY010000015.1, forward strand.
CCTCCTAATCAACCTTTGCTTCATTTTCACGTTCTTTTAAAACGGTTTTAAGTCTTGCAACTTGGTGTCTTAATTCTCTAAGGCGTGAAGGTTTTTCTAGATTTCCCATAGCTCCACTAAATTTTAGGTTGAATAGTTCTTCCTTACTTTCTTTTAGTTTTGCTTTTATTTCTTCATTTGATAATTCTCTAATTTCTTTAACCTTCATTACTAACACCTCCGTTTAGCTTTTCTTCTTTTTTTACAAATTTACAGGTGATAGGTAATTTATGACTAGCAAGTCTTAGTGCTTCACGAGCAACTTCTTCAGAAACTCCTGCTACTTCAAACATTATTTTTCCTTCTTTTACAACTGCTACCCACTCTTCTACATTACCTTTACCTTTACCTTGACGAGTACCGATTGGTTTTTTAGTTAGAGGCATGTGTGGGAAAATATTTATCCATACTTTACCACCACGTTTCATATAACGAGTCATAGCAACACGAGCTGCTTCAATTTGATTCGCTGTAATCCATGCTCCTTCTTTTGCTTGTAATCCATACTCTCCAAAGTGTAGTTCACGGTTACCTCTTGATTTGCCTTCGTAAGGTAATCTATGAACGCGACGATATTTAGTTCTTGATGGAATTAACATTCTAATTACCTCCTTTAGCTTTTCTTTCTTTACTTTCTTTAGTAGCTTTATTATTAGCTTTAGCTTTCTTTGAAGGAAGAATTTCACCTTTATATATCCATACTTTTACACCAATTTTACCAAATGTTGTATCTGCTTCTGATACAGCATAATCAACATCTGCTCTTAATGTATGTAGAGGTATTGTTCCTTCAGTATAACCTTCACTACGAGCCATATCAGCACCACCTAAACGGCCTGATACTTTAGTTTTAATTCCTTTAGCTCCTGCTTTCATTGCATTTCTAATCGCACGTTTTTGAGCCATTCTGAATGATGCTCTATTTGTGATTTGACTAGCAATGGAATCAGCAACTAATTGTGCATTTAAATCTGCTTTTTTGATATCTACAATTGATACTTGTACATTTTCTCCAATAAGTTTTGATAGTTTATCTTTTAGTTTAGTGATTTCTTCACCACCACGACCAATTATTACACCTGGTTTAGAGGTAGAAATAATTACTTCACAACTTTTTGGAGTTCTTTCTATTTCGACTTTGGCAATTCCTGCATTTTTAAGATTTTTCTCAAGATAGTTTCTAATTTTTATATCATTTGCTAAAACTTTTGAGATATCTCCTTTAGGAGCATACCATTTAGCTTCCCAATCTTTGTTGATGCCAAGTCTTAGTCCATTTGGATTAACCTTTTGTCCCATCTATAGTTCCTCCTTATTATTTTGTAGCCACTGTTATTACTATGTGACTTGTTCTTTTATCTTTATGTCCGATGCGTCCACGTGAATCGAATAATACTCTTTTCATTACAGGGCCAGCATCTACGCGTGCTTCCTTTACATATAAATCTTCTGCATTTAAACCATTGTTATTAACGGCATTTGCTACAGCTGAATTTAAGACTTTCTTAGTAAGGATAGCTGCTTTTTTATTTGTATTTTCTAAAATTGCTAGGGCATCACTTACTTTCTTACCACGAATAGTATCAATTACTAAACGAGCTTTAATAGGTGATATTCTTTGCATTTTAGCGATAGCTTTTGCTTCCATTTTCATATCCTCCTAGTCTTTATTATTTTTTATCTGAACCGTGTCCACCATTTTTACGAGTTAAAGCAAATTCTCCTAATTTGTGTCCAACCATATCTTCAGTAACATAAACAGGGATAAATTCTTTACCGTTATGAACTGCAAAGGTGTGACCGATAAATTCAGGAAAGATAGTAGAACGGCGTGACCAAGTTTTTATTACTTCTTTTTTTCCACTTTCATTTAACTTTTCAACCTTTTTTAGTAAGCTTTTAGCTACATAAGGTCCTTTCTTTAAACTTCTAGCCATGTTTTATCCTCCTATTTACTATTACGACGACGTACAATAAATTTGTCAGTCTTTTTATTATTTCTTGTTTTATATCCAAGAGCAGGTTTACCCCAAGGTGTAAGTGGTGCTTTTCTACCTACTGGAGCACGTCCTTCACCACCACCATGTGGATGGTCATTAGGGTTCATAACAGAACCACGTACTGTTGGACGAATTCCCATGTGACGTTTACGTCCAGCTTTTCCTAGTTTAACTAGGGATGCATCTTCATTTCCAACAACACCTACTGTAGCCATACAAGTTCCAAGTACTTTTCTTTGTTCTCCACTTGATAATCTAATCATTACGTATTTTCCTTCACGACCAAGGATTTGAGCAGAACTACCAGCACTTCTTGCTAAAGCTGCACCTTTACCTGGACGAAGTTCAATATTGTGGATTACTGTACCTACTGGAATATTCATAATAGGAAGAGCATTTCCTACTTTAATGTCAGCATTTTCACCACTTATTATTTTATCTCCTACTTTTAAACCTTTAGGAGCGATTATATATCTTTTTTCTCCATCTAGATAATTTATTAAAGCTATATTAGCTGTTCTATTCGGATCATATTCAATACTTGCTACAACACCAGTAATATCTTTCTTATTTCTTTTAAAATCAATAAGACGATATTTTCTTTTAACGCCACCACCTTGATGACGAACTGTTATTTTTCCTTGATTATTACGACCAGAGTTTTTCTTAAGTGTTACTGTTAAACTTTTCTCTGGAGTAGATTTAGTAATCTCTTCATTTGTTAGAGTACTCATTTTTCTACGTCCTGGTGTAGTAGGTTTATAATTTCTTATTGCCATGTTTTATTTCCTCCTTCTAACCAAGATCAATTTGTTCACCATCAGCTAGAGTTACAATAGCTTTTTTACATCTATTTGTAAGTCCAGTATAGCGACCAACTCTTCTTTTTTTAGGTTTAACATTTAATGTTCTTATTTCTTTTACATGTACTTTAAAGATTTTTTCAATAGCTTGTTTAATTTCGATTTTATTTGCTTTAGAAGAAACCTTAAATACATATTGATTCTTCTCTCCTAGAGCACCACTTTTTTCTGTGATAACAGGAGCTTTAATTATTTCTAAATATTTAGTATCCATTATTTAAGAGCCTCCTCTATCTTTTTAATAGCATCATTTGTAAAGACTACTACATCAGAGTTAACTAAGTCTAATACATTTAATTCTTCAGCTGATATTAATGCTACATTTGGAATGTTTCTAGATGATAGAATTACATTTTCTGTAAAGTCACCTACTACAAATAATACTTTTTTATCAGCAATTTTTAAGTTATTTAGTAAGGTAATCATTTCTTTAGTCTTTGGTGTTTCAAATACTAATTCTTCCATAACGATTACTTCATTATCATTAAATTTATGACTTAAAGCACTCTTTAATGCTAGACGTCTTTCTTTACGATTTTGTTTTTTACTGTAATCTCTTGGTACTGGAGTTCCGTAACGTCCTCCACCTACCCATTGTACAGCTCTAATTGAACCTTGACGTGCATGTCCAGTTCCTTTTTGTCTCCAAGGTTTACGTCCACCACCGCTTACTTCTGAACGATTTTTAGTAGAATGTGTTCCTTGTCTTAATGATGCTCTTGCTAAAATAATGGCATCATATAATACTTTATCATTTGGGGTAATAGAAAATATTTCTTCATTTAATTTTTCTTCACTTACTTTTTCACCTTTAAGATTTAAAAGTTCTATCTTTTTCATACTTTTTCCTCCTTTCACTACTCATTATTAAATTTAATTATAGGTAGTGATGATTATTCGTTTGTTGTTTCTACAGACTCAGAAGTTGTAGCTGGTTCTACTTCTTCTCTTGCAATATTTTCTTCAACTTCAGCAGTAGTCTCAGCTTCTTTCATTTCTTCATAAGTGATTAAGTCTTTAGCAGTGTTTTTCTTACCTGGCTTTTTAACAGCTGTTTTAATAACTACTAGTCCTTCTTTTGGTCCAGGTACATTACCTTTAATTAAAATTACATTATTTTCTAAATCTACTGCTATTATTTCAAGATTTTGAACAGTAGTATTTACATTACCCATTTGTCCTGGTAATTTCTTACCTTTTAATACGTGCATTGGTCTCATTGTTCCAAGAGATCCTACTCCACGATGATATTGTGAACCATGTCCCATAGGTCCACGACTTTGATTGTGACGTTTGATTACACCTTGGAAACCTTTTCCTTTGCTTACTCCACTAACGTCTACAATTTCACCAGCTTCAAAAATGCTAGCATCTAATACTTGTCCTAAAGTGTAATCAGCTACATTTACGCCTTTTATTTCTCTTAAGAAGCGCTTAGGTTCAGTATTAGCTTTAGTGGTATGACCCATTTTTGGTTTGTTACTTAGTTTTTCTCTAACTGTTTTATAACCTAATTGAATTGCTTCATAACCATCTGTTTCATTAGTTTTGATTTGTGTAACAACATTAGGTTCAACTTCTACAACAGTTACAGGAATAAGCTTACCATCAGTAGTGAATACTTGAGTCATTCCTTTTTTTGTACCTAAGATTCCTTTCATTTTCATTTCCTCCTATTTTAGATTGTTTTGATTTTGATATCGACACCACTTGGTAAATCAAGATGTGCTAATGCATCAATCGTTTCTTTACTTGGGTTTTTAATGTCAATTAATCTCTTGTGTGTTCTTCTTTCGAATTGTTCACGACTATCTTTATCTTTGTGAACAGCTCTTAAAATTGTGAATTTCTCAATTTCAGTTGGTAGAGGTACAGGTCCAACTATATCTCCTCCAGTTCTTTTGATTGTTTCAACAATTTTAGTTACAGCATTGTCAAGAATCTTATGATCATATGCTTTTAACTTAATACGAATCTTTTGTGTTGACACTATTTACGTCCTCCCTTCGCCTATATCTAGTATAGACTTGCTCCGTGTGAATAACCCGATAGCTGATTAACAACTTAACCTGGCGTATCGACAACCTCCCACATCTAAGCAGTCACACGTAATTAATATTAACATAGAAATCCTTGAAATACAAGCATTTTTTTGATTTTTTTACAAAAAAAATTGACAATCTTACTTAATAAAGAAGATAATGAAATAAATAGACTGTGTAAAGGTAATTAAATATGTTTACAAAAAAAGGATAGATAGCAAAAATATTGATAGGTTAGTTGTATGTTTTGGTGAGGCTGCTTTTAGCACTCTTTATAAAAGTTCTTTAATTATTAATGATTTATATGGCTTTTACGAAGATTTTACTATAGGAAGTATTAAAGATATAGACATTCCTATAAATATTGATAAAGATAAAATAGTTAGAATTTGGAGTAGCAAAAATAATACTCAAGAGTATTTAAACTTTCTTTACTTTTGTTATAAGCTTCCTAATCTGATATCTGTTGTATTTGTAAATGACTATAACAAATATCTTCCTACTGTTGGAGCGACAACACCAAAGGAGATTAAAGAACTATTAAAGTATGAGCATAAGCTTACTAAGAAAGAAAAAGATAAATATAAAAACGAATGGATAAGACTCACGAACGAGAATAGTGAAATAAGGCTTTTTGATAATGGTAAAATTATTAGTACTAACTATGACTATTTAAATAGTTATATTGATAAGTACTATGATAAAAATAATATAAGGAAAACGGTTGCTACTCTTATGGGTAATGATGCTGAAAACAATTTAAGTTCTTATATTTATAACTTTTTAGTTGAAAGAAAAGATAATAATTAAATATTTCCCTTTGTACATTTCAATTTTCTTTTAATTGCATTTTCATTATAAGTATTATATAATATGATAAGTTTTAGAAACGAGGGATTTTTATGTTAACAAGAGAAGTTATACAGAAAATGAGAAAAACTGGTGAAATACCAACTGTTGATTTAAAAATATTCAATGATATTTATTCTTTACCAGTTAGTAGATTTGTAACAGATCACGAAAATGATACAGAAGAGTATTATACACACTATTTAAATGATATGTTAGAATTAAAAGGAGATGATTTGATTGCTTATTTAAATGCTATTAAGTCTGTAGAAATAGTCGATAATCAGTCTTTGGAAAAAGAAGATAGCTTTTTAATGAGTTTATATATGCAAACTGAAAAAACAAATGCAATTGATTATCTTCTTGATAATGGATATGTATTAAATAGAGATGCTTTTGTAAACGCACACAAATTAATATTAAAAGGAACTAGCAGTCAACAATTTGCAGATAAAGATTGTAGAACTGATAATGAAGCTTTTGTTGTTAGAATAGAAAATGGTAGCCCTAAAATTCGTTATTTTGCTTTACCATATACGGATATCGAAGAAGCAATCAAGAAAATTATAGAATTCTATAATTCTGATGCTTATGATAACAGAATCTTTTTAAAATCACAAATAGTTCATGGCCTAGTAGCAACATTACAATTATTTGATGATGGTAATACAAGATATGCACGTATTTTACAGAATATTAAATTAGCTGAACTTACTAATAAAAAATATGATAAAAATCTTAAATTGCCTGCTTTATATGGTACTAGAGCTTATTTTCCTCATAGAAATAAATATCGTGAATTAATTGGTAATTTAGCGATTAATCCTAATTATGAAAATTGGGATGCTTGGTTTAATTTTAATCTAAATAGAACTGAAGATGCTATATTCTTTATTGATAATAAATTGTCATCTTATAAAAAAATGATTTATAAAAGATAGAGGTTATAATGAAAAAAACAATTGATTTACATATTCATAGTAATTTATCTGATGGAGAATTATCTCCTAAAGAAATAATTGATAGAGCAGTTGATAATGGAGTTAGTGTTATGGCAATTGCAGATCATGATACAACTCTTGCTTATAGTGATGAATTATTTAATTATGCTAAAGAAAAAAATATAAAGTTAATTACCGCAGTTGAAATATCTACTAAATATAATGGTATAGGCATTCATGTATTAGGTTATAACTTTAATATTAATAATAAGCAGATAATAGAAAAATTATATGCTTTACGTAATGCAAGGCATATTTACCTTCATAAAGTTGCTAGTAAATTAAATGAATTAGGTTATGTCGCCGATATTGATTTTTTAGATAAGATTGATGCTGTTACTAAAGCTCATATTGCTCTTAATATTGTAGAAAATAAGGATAATAGTAAATTATTATTAAAAACTTTTGGCCATATTCCTAGTAAAGGAGAATTTATTGAGACTATCATGAACGAAGGATGTCCTTGTTATGTAAAAAAAGAAACAGTTAGTCCTAAGGAAGCTAGTGATTTGATAAGAGAAGCTGGTGGCAAAGCAGTTCTTGCTCATCCTGTTTGCTATAAATATGAAGATGGCTTAACTGATGATGATATATTAGAGTTAATTAAAGAAATGAATCCTGATGGTATTGAAGCTAATTACATTTATATAGATAGAGATGGTAATAAAATTAACGAGTGCATTCTTTGGAATAACTTTGCTAAACATCATAATCTAATAACAACAATAGGCTCTGACTTTCATAAATATGATTATATTCATCCTGATATTGGTCTTATTAATGAAGAAATTATATTAAACGATAATGAGATTAATTCTATTATTGATAATCTCTTAGATTAAGTTTTTCCACAAGACTGTGGAAAAACTTTTTTATCACCTTTTTTCTATATTATAACTTTCTTCTTTCTTACTTGCTCTTATAACACTGCCTTTACCATATTTTTTAATAATTTTATCCATTACTTCTTCAACTTTATCTTCTACTTTTACATCAGACTCTTCAAACAAAGACATTTGACTAACTGCTTTCTCTTTTAAATCACCTAATCTTACTCCTATATTTCTAATAGGATCTTCTTGCCAACTAGCTTCAAAAACCCGTTTAACAGCTTTATAGATTTCTTCTGTTACATTAGTTGGATTATCTAAAGTAATTTGATGAGAATAATTTTTAAAGAGATTATTTCTATAAGTAACGGCAATAGTTGCAGTATATAGTTTTTGGTCTCTCAAAGTAAATGACACTTCTTCTGTTTCACTAAATAATATTTTAAGTAACTCTTCTTTTTTCGTTACATCATAAGGTAAGGTTCTTGAGATACTAATACATTTATTCTTAGCATTTCTTGGTTCTACTTTGCTATAATCTATTCCTAAAGCAGCTTCTTTAAAATAATCTCCTTGGCTTTTAAAATGTCTTCTTAGTAAGTTAATGTTAGACTCAGCTAAATCTTTAATAGTATAGATTCCTAAATCATTTAACTTTTTAGCAGAACTTTTACCTAACATAAATAAATCATTTACTTTTAAAGGCCACATTTTAGTCTTAACTTCATTTAAATAAAGAGTATGTACTTTATCTGGTTTTTCAAAGTCACTTGCCATTTTTGCACAAAGTTTATTTTCTCCTATTCCAACATTAACAGTAAAGCCAAACTTTTCTTTTATTTCATCTTTTATTTTATGAGCTAGTGATACATAATCATTACCATAAAGAAGTGTTGTTCCAGTAAGGTCAAGAAAACACTCATCAATAGAATACTGTTCTATTATAGGGGTGTATGTCGATAAATAATTATATAATTTCTTAGACTCTTCTTTATAAAAAGCATAGTTAGGAGGAAATACTTGTAAGTTTTTACACTTACTTCTAGCACTATATAATGTTTCTGCTGTTACAATACCATATTTCTTAGCGATAGGACTTTTAGCAAGAACTATACCACGTCTTGCTTTTTCATCTCCTCCTATTACAGAAGGAATCTTTCTGATATCTTGTTTATAGCCGTGATTTAGTAAATAAATAGCAGTCCAAGATAAAAAAGCATTATTTACATCAATATGAAAAATGATTCGCTGCATAGTTTTCCCTCCTCTTTATTTTATTATATAATACGTTAGTTCTATTTTAAAGAGAAAAAATAACTAGTATTATTATTTTTACCAGCTATTTAATTTTAAGTTTTTCTAATATACTAGATATATTGCTCTTTAATAATATATATATCTTTTCTTCTTCTATTTTTATCTTCTTTTGTAGTTATTATACAGTTATGTAAATTTATTTTAATACTTTGGAATATTTCTTAATAACCTCCTTATCTATATAGGTATTATCTTCAAATAAAATTAAAGGAATATTATTTTGAAATAGTTCTTGCAAATAAGTTATTTGAACTAATTCATCTATTTTAATTTGTGATGCAAATATTCCTATAGATTTATCTAAATTAATTTTATCTAACACATGTAATTCACCATCATAATTAGGATTTCTAAGTGGATATTTTGAATTTAAAAATTCAATTGCAATCCTTTCTTGTTCAAATGCTGGTTTACCAAATACACAAATATTATCTGTTAAAATAAATGTTTTAGAGCCAGCATAGGAATTATAAACACCACTATTTACTCTTGCTACAGAAATAAAATTTTCACCATTACAGCCAATACCTCCTGCATGTCTTCCATATTTTGCTGATGTAATAGCATTATCTTTTAATATTTTACTAAATGTTTCTAAAGAATTAGGCCTATGGGTATAGTATTTTTCTTTTAATTCAAATTGTTGTCTTTTATCATTTTGCAAATAAGCCAATATTTTTTCTATATTAAACTGATAATTTTTGATATTTAATAATATATCTATATTTTCTTTAGGAGTTTTAATAATATTAGGTACAGAAGTTATTTTTAAGTCTTCATTTTTAAGATACGTTTTTGCTTCTTTAAATAATCTTTTATCATTTCCTCTATAATAAAAGTCATAAGTGTTATTGTCTTTATATCCTATAAACCAGTCTTCATTTAAGTAGCCGTCTATATAATTAGTAGTTATCTTTTCATATTTATTATTATTTTCAAGACAATAGTCAAAATAAATAGAATTTATTTCTCTTTTTAAATAATCTTTATCACAATTTTTAAATCTTTTAACTTCTTTTCTTATATATTTATATATAGGTTCTATATCATCTGTTTTTAAATCATCTTTATATTTACCAGATAAAATTAATTGTTTTTTTGAGGAATCTTCAAGATATAGATATTCTTTTGAATTTGGCTTAAATAAGTTTTCAGTATAATCATTTACTTTTGGTAATTCATCTAAGAAGGAATTAGATACATCAATATCATTTCTTCCTATTATTACTAATTTAATACCACTATTTTCTTTTTCAGCAGTTATTTCTCTTATGGTTTCAGCAGTATTTTTATAAGCAGTATAGATTATATATTCAGGATTATCTAATTTATAACTATTCTCTGTTACTTCAATATTATCAAAACAAAGTACTTCTCCTGTGCGCCAAACCCAACTATAAGAGACTATATTATCTTGATATGTTACTTTAAAAAATCTCCCATGAGGATTAATAGCACCGTGTCTTAGACAACTAGAAGCTTTCCCAGCTGGAGTTAAACAACTGCTTATTAGTTTATCTTTTACTATGTATTTTTCAATACCATTTGATATTATTTCTTCACTATGCATATCAATCATTTCATATTCACAATTATTTACTTTCCCCTTTATATCAGGAATAGATGAATATAGTCTAAATCTATAATTATTATATAATTTTATTCCCTCAACTTTTTCGCTTAAAGGTATACCTTTATGAACAAAATTTAATTTTTCTAAGTTATTTTCAATATTATAATTATTTGGAAATAAAGCATAGGCAATAGAATCTACCATGTTTTTTATTCGCATAAATTTTATCTTAGTGTTTTTTTGTTCATACAGTAAATTAAAACAAGTGAAAAATGCACTTATTGTATATTCCTCTTTAGTAGTAGAGATATCTATAATATCCAACAATAATGGTTTTATTTTTTCTATATAGTCAGTTGGTTTCTGCTTTAATAACGTAGTAATATAATCTAATTTAGTAAAATCTTTATTTATTATTTTTTTTGTTATATCGTATCCTAATATTTTAAGTGCATCAATTATTACCTGATTATCTTTATCAAAATTAATTATTACTTTTTCTGTTATATTGAGATTTTGTATATTAAGTATACCAATTATTATAGGATTAATTTTATCAATATTAATTAATATTTTTTCTACCACATCACGTTCTTGTGTGTTAAGCGTGTCAATTATTGCCCAATTATCTTTATTTATCAGATTATCTTTATCAATATTTAGTTTTTTTATTCTTTCTATATCTTTTTTATTAAATAAAGAGTTTAATTCTAAATACTGCTTTGCATTATAATTTTTAACGATTTCAAAAGAAGTATTTATATTTAAATTAAATTTACCTGACTTATAATAATGATAAAGGGTTTTTTTATTATCTATTTTTAATATTTGAAATATATTTTTACGATTAATTACTCTTTGGAATAGTGCCTCTATAATTTTTATTTCTTCTTTAGTTATTTTATCTTTATATTTAGATAAAAATTCTTTTAAAAATATCTGAAAACATTTTAAATATAGTGGTTCTTTTTTTCTTTCAGATGATGATAGCATTTCCAGTTTATTTAGAGCATTTATATATTTTAATGAAAACAGATCGTCTAAAATATCATCACCAAAATCATAACCTTTAATTTTATTACGTAATAATTTATTAAAATTGTCAATAACTATATTATTTGAATTTGTTAATATATGTGGTTGTTTTAGACATGATATTAGTATTTCTAATATTTCTTTATTATCTATTTGCATGAGACTATTTATTTCTTCATAAGAAACATTATGCCTAGTAATTTTTTTGTTAAAGGTAGTTAAAAGCTCATCTATATAATTTTTGTTAAATTCTTTTTTTAGAGCATAGGAAAATATATCACCTAGTTCTTTAAAATTCATAAGAGATAGATACTTATGACAGTATTTAATAATGGAATCATTATAATAAAATTTTATATCCTCTAAAAACAACTTACAGATTGGATATATTATAGTTTCATCAAGAGATATAAGTTTTAACTTATAATTAGTATCTTTGAAGTTATAATAAAAAAGAGATTCAATTTCTTCAAATGTATCAAGTTCATCTATACTATATTCATCAACAAAGACTGTTTCTTGAAATTTCTTTTTAAAAAACTGATAATGCTTTTTAGCATATTTAAAAAATGATTCTTTATCATTAATTGTCAATAGAACATCAAATCTATCTTTTTCATTTATACATATATCATATAGATTTAAAACTTGATCAAAATATGATTTATCTGCTTTTTTATTTTTCTCTCGTAAATAATAGATATTAATTTTTTTAATTAATTTATATATATTTTCAGAAGTAAGGAATGGTTTAGTTTCTAAAATATATTGTATTTGCTTTGAGAAGTCATCATAATTATCTTCTTCTAAAAATAGCCAGTCAAAAGAATCACTTTTTTTCATTACGATATGTCCTTACTTTTTCAGCTTGTTTTTTATTATCAGTTAATTTAGAATCAACAAAATTCCATATCTCTTCACCAGTTAAAAGTCCACTCTTTTCTCCATTTGATACTAAGTTTAATAGTTCGACTATTTTATTATTAATAGTTTCCCAGAATATATTCTTATTTTTTTCTATTAATTCAATTAACTTATCTTCTAAGCTATTTATTTCATCAACTGTAAGATATGCATAATCTAATTCATCAAATATTTCTATTTTTTTATCATCTTTTACTATGTTCATACTATTTACGCTATTTATTACATTAATTTTTAATTTTATAGCTTCTATTTGTTCTATAAATAATATTTCTTTTTTATTTAATTCTTCTAATAATGTTTTTTTAATATCTTCATTGTAAATATTTTCTATTCTTTCTTTTAAAGCATTCATATCTTTTAAAGTTTTACATTCCTTAATATCATTTATAGATATTTCTTTACTACTTTCTTTTATTATTTCATTAAGTAACTGTAATTCATCTTCATAATTAAAAGCTATTAACATGGCTTTTAATCTATCAACATTTTCAATAGTTTGATTTTCTATAATATAATTATTAATGGTTTCTTTTAGTAATAAATCCAATTTGTTAGATAATAATATAATGCTACTTTTCTCTCTTATACTTAAATCATTATTTTCAAGGTAAGTATTTAGTTTATTTTTATCATTTAATATTGTAGCATAATTTAATAATAAAAATTCTATGGTTATATTAAGAAGCATTGCTTCTATTCTTGTTTTTAACTGATTAATTGTTTCATAGTCGATGTTTTCTTGTTTTATAATATTATTTAATTGATTTTCTTTACTTTCTTCTTTTTGGATTTTCTCTTTATCCTCTAAATCCACTATTAATATTTGGTCTTCATCTTCTATATCTTCTTCTATTGTTTGTAGATCTTTAGTATCTTCTATAGTTTCTTCCGTTGTTTGGATATTTTCTTTAACTTTTTCATTATTTTTTTCTATATATGACTTTATTTTTTCTCTTTCTTGAGATAACCTGTCATACCAAATCTTATTTTTAGTTTGGCTTGCTTCTTGCTTATATCCAATTAAGGCTTCATAGATATTATTATCATTATTATCTTTACATTGTAAATCATACTCATCACCTAAAGCATCAATTAAATTAGCAGTATCACCGGTATAAACTTCGCTGGCAAGTGCTGTATGAATTAGACTATCACCATCATTATCTTTAATATTAACATCAAAATTATATTTTTTAGCTAAAGAAATCAATTTATTAATAAATTCAGTTGAATATGAATAATCTTCTCCATTTTCTGTATATCCATAAAGTGCTAGATGAATAAAACTATATCCTGTACTTTTACCTTTTAAATTAACATCGACACCGCATTGCAACAATGTATCTATAAATTTTAAGACTTTATCTTCGGGAAATTTATTTTGAACTGCAGCATGCAATAATCCACCATATTCATTAATCTTATTTATATCATTAAAATATTTCTTTATATTTTCTTTAGTAATCTCATCTAATTTGTGTTCTTTAAAAAAATTACTCATCTCTTCATTAATATCTGTTTTCAAAATAATCACTCTCCATATTTGTAAATTGTTCTTATACTATCATATTAAAGTATTTTTATCAACGAACAAATAAAACAAAATAAATTTTGTTTCGCCCTTGTCGTTACCTCCAAGGATTCCTACTTAATAGATAGAGTAACCTCTATTCTCCATAGGCTTAAATTCCGATAGTCGCTACCGTACTAATTTATTTTTTCTATTAAATTGTTATTTTTCTATGTAAAATATTATCTATACTAAACTAACTAAATTATAGTGTAACTTTAATCCTTCAAATAATATGTTTAAACTTGCATTTATATCTCTATCATTATGTATTCCACATCTTGGACAATCATACTCTCTTATACTTAAATTCTTTAACTTACTATTCTTATAGCCACAATGACTACATATTTGACTACTTGGATAATAAGTATTTATTTTATAATAAATCTTTCCTTTTATCTTACATTTCCACTCTATTAGAGAACGTAATCTACTAACACATGCATCTGATAGAATTTTATTAAATGCTTTCCTCTTATCTTTAAACATATCTTTTACTAATAAACTCTCTGTTACTATAATGTCATGTTCATCAACTATTTCATTTGCAATATCGTTTAAATAATGTTTTCTATAATTCTTTATCTTATCATGTAACCTTGCTATCTTTTCTTTTGTTTTTAAATAGTTTTTACTACCTTTAATTTGTCTTGATAACTTTCTTTGTAATCTTTTTAATCTCTTTTCAAACTTCATTAATACTTTCTCGTTACCATATTTAATACCATCACTTGTTATTACTAAATCTTTTATTCCTAAATCTATTCCTACTATATTAGTAGGTGTTACTTTATCTATTAAGATATCTTCTACTACAACTACACTTACATAATATTTACTTGTAGGCTCTCTTGATATAGTCGCATTTAATATTTTACCTTCTATTCTATCTTTGGTTCTAAATCCTCTTATTTTTACTTTGCCTAGTTTAGGTAATTTTATAAATCTACTTAATAAATCTACTTCTATATTACTATATTCTTTTCCTTTTTTGGTACTTCTTATACAACTAGTTCTATAAGACTGCCTACTAAATCTATTTTTAAATTTAGGATAACCTTTTCTTTTAGCATAATAATCATTAAAAGCTTTACATAAATCATCTATAGCAGAACATAATACAGTTGAATCTACTTCTTTTAAAAATTCATTTTCTTCTTTTAATTTAGGTAAATCTTTATGTAAATCAAATCTATTTATACCATTATTATCTTTTAAATAATTAAGATAATGATTATATACAAATCTTTTGCATCCTAAAGTTTTATTAATTAATATCTTTTGGTCATCTGTTGGATATAACCTAAATTTATATGCTCTATACATCTCCATAATCCATTTCCCCCTGCTTAATATTTGTAACTTAAGTGTACTATCTAGAAGATACGTTTGTCAATACATATTTTCGATTTTATTCATTAAAAACGCAATTTCCTTATATATAAAAAAATAGAACTCCCTAAAAAGCCTATTTTACTTACATTTGATGATGGATATTATAGTAATTATAAAGATATTTATCCTATTTTAAAGAAATATAATGTTAAAGCTTCTATTTTTATCGTAACAAATAATATTGGAAAGAAAGTTAATGGTAAGAAGTATCTTAATTGGAAACAGTGTAAGATAATGCAAGATAGTGGCCTTGTAGAAATATTTAGTCATAGTAAAAGACATGTATTTTATGATAAACTTCCAGTTAGAACTCTTAATGATGATGTTAAAGATTCGTATGATATAATCGAAAAACATTTAGGAAAGAAAGATTTAAAAGTTTTTGCTTATCCTTATGGAGCCTATACTAAAGAAACTGTCTTTATCTTAAAAAGAAATGGTATAGATATGCAAGTTTATGATATTGGAATGAATAACTTCAAAGACTTTAATAAAAATTATATAAAAAGAATTAATATTCCTTGTGAAATGACAGGAAAAGAAATTATAGAAGAAATAGAAAAGACCTATCTCTAGGCCTTTTTACTTTGTTTCTTTTTTCTTATTACAAACCAATAATACATTGCCACAACAAATATTATTACTAAGATTATTAAAATTATATTAGAGAAATTATCTAAATATCCTACAATAGTTTCCCATTTATCTCCTACTATACTACCTACTATTATTAAAACTGTATTCCAGATTAAAGAACCTAAAATAGTATAGATTAAGAACTTTTGCATAGGCATCTCACTCATACCAGCAGGAATAGATATTAGACTTCTTACAATTGGTATAAATCTACAGAAAAAAACTGTTTTATTACCTTTAGTATCAAACCACTTATCAGCTTTCTCTATATCACTAGATTTCAATCTTAACACTTTACCTATCTTACCACTTACTATTCTTTTTAATCTCTCTTTATTAAAGATTTTACCAATATAATAAAGTACTATCGCTCCAAGAAGTGAACCTAACGTCGCCGCTACAATCATTATAGGAATATTAAGTGATGTATAAGTAGTCATAAAACCACCAAATACTAATATTACTTCAGATGGTATTGGTGGAAAGATATTTTCTATAGCAATTAGAAGGAATACTCCTATATAACCAAATTGTTCCATTGCATTAATTATTATTTGTTCCATATATTAGACTCCTTTATCTATTTTGTCCATTCCATTATAACATTTATATATAAGAAATGTCACTATAATTTATTTCTATATTTTTTTAACAAGTACTCTTCTTCTAAAAAATATTTATCATTTATTTTTATTAAATGATGATAATCTCTTTTAAAATCCTTTGTTTTCTTTACAATTTTACTTTTTTTAAACTTATATTTATGTAGATATCTCTCTAAAATAAATTTCTCTAAATAATAATTGATATTCTTTTTCTCAGTCAATAATTTTATTACTAAAAGAATTATAATTAATAAAATATTTAAGGTTGGATTATAAAAAAAGAAAATTGTAATAAGACTAAGAAAGATAAATGATATAAAATATATTATTTTAAAGCTTAACTGATATGATGTTAAATAACATATTAGTATCTGCATTATTCTCCCACCATCTAAAGGATAAATTGGTAAAAGATTAAATAATAAGATGCTATAATTTATAGTTTTAAGAATATCTTGATAGTTATAAAAATATGTTATATTTTTTAAAATAAAATAACCAAAAAGTTGCATAACAGGTCCCATCAAAAGAACTATTAATTCTTCTTTCAAAGGACAATTTACTTCATGATTAAATTTAGATATTCCTCCATAAGGATAAAAGACTATCCTATCTACTTCCCAATTTAAAAAATAAGCAGTAAAAAAATGACCACATTCATGAATTAATAGAAGAATACTTATCATAGTAATTAAACTAAAATATCCTGAAATAAATGCTAAAACTATTAAAAAGTAACAACTAGGATGAATATAAATCTTACTTAATATATTCTTTATAATCAACAAAATTACCCTCTTTTTGGAATGCTAAATAAAGTTTCTTATCTATAGCCTCCCCTATCAAAGAACCTTTTTCTATATAATCATACATATTAACACTAGCATTAACATTACCATAAAAAACATCTACACCATTAACTTGTTGAACTATAACCGTCTTACCATATTTATCTTTTTCTCCAATAAACACAACAATTCCACTATTTAAAGCTTTAACTAAATAATTATCATCAACTGTCAACTTTACTCCATCTTCATACATACTTTTATTAGTATATGCTAAGTCTTCATTAAAAACTTCTTTAGTATCATCATTTTCTTTACCTAAAAAATATTTATCATAAAGTTCTTTAAAATCAGTAAATGGTAAAGAGGTATTATAAACGTATTTATTAAAATTATTTTTAAAATCTAAATTAACTTTAAAACTTATAAGTAAAATTAAAACGACTATAATAGTAAGTAATATTTGATTTATAAAACCTCTAATTACTTTCTTTATTTTATTATTAGAATTATTATTGTTATTATTATAAAATTTAGACTCTATCATAAAATTCCTCTTTTCTCTAACTTAATAATATATATGTTAAAAGAAAAGAAAAAAGACGTTAGTTAAGTCGTCTTTTCGTAGGTAAATATTTACAAATTAAATATAGTACTTCACCATATATAACATTTAAAATAATACTATGAAGTATTAAGTATAAAAATTTTTCAAAATTAATAGGAACTACATTAAATATAAACAAGCATAAAACAAAAATAGCATGATAAATAAATAAAGATAAGATTACTATAAAAATATTAGTTAACAAGTTAAGAGCCATTTTTTTATAAAGAAAACTAATGATATATGTAACAAGTAAAAAGAAAATAGTATTAGTAAATAAGAGATTAGTATAGAATAAATCGTAAAGAAAGCCTGTTATTCCTACAAGAATATAATAATTTTTAATTTTTTTTACAAATAAAGGATATATAACAATAATACTAACTAAAGTAAAATATGGTGTAAACAAAGATAAATCACCTAACATATATGGTAAATAGTTAGAAAGAATTCCATCTAATAAAAAGGATATAATTACTATTATTAAAGGAATAATCACTTTGTCTCCTCCTTAAGAATTGTAACATAGTGAATATTATTAAAGTTCTGATTCATTCTAACACCTAAAGTTTTACTTAAACCATATTTATCATTAGTTATAGTCTCAACTTCACCTATATATATTCCTCTTGGAAACATTCCCCCTAAACCACTTGTAGTGACAACATCTCCTACTTTAATTTCCACTAAACTATCAACACCACTAATTAACACTAAATTATTATCTTTATCATAACCACTTAAAATGGCTGTTGTCTCTCCAGAAGTAGTTGCAATAGAAACAGATACTTTATTATTAATATCATTAGCAGTTATAAGTTTAATTTCACTAGAATAATTAGTAACTTTCTGAATCTTACCAATCAAACCATCTTTAGTAATAGCAACCATGTTCTTTTTTAATCCATCTTTCTTTCCTTTATCTATTGTTAGAGTCTGATACCAATAACTCTTATTTCTATTAATAACAGTAGCATTTACTACATCATAACCTGTCAATGTTTGATTTAAATCAAGCGCATCTCTAAGTTGTTCTATTTCTTCTTCTAAATGAACATTAAGATTCTTTTGAATCACATAACTTTCAGTCAAATCACTATCTTTATCAGCATTAAGAGAAGTAAAAGGCAACATCACACCCTTCATAACTACTGATGCTACATCTTTAAAGAATGATTCTACAACTGTCATTTTTCTATTAGAAGAAAGTGAATAAAATAATAGGAAAAAAGAACAAAAAACAATGATAATAATTATTATAATTTTCTTTTTTTTCTTATTTTTTCTATACATAACTATAATTCCTTTCAAATCTAGTATACTAACTTCTCAATATTTTTTCAATTATCCAAGTAAATTATTATCTAAAAAGCTAAAATAATTATCATTACTTACAATGATATGATCATAAATATAAACACCATGTAATAGTCCTAACTTTACTAGATAAGTCGTAAATTCAATATCTTTAGAACTAGGTTTAACATTACCTGAAGGATGATTATGCAAGCATACAATATAACTAGCATCTTCTTTATAAGCTTCTTTAAATATTTCTCTAGGATGAACACTACTCTTATTAATAGTTCCTTTAAACAATAATTTCATCTTTAGTATTTTCTTATTACTATCTAAGTACAAAGCATAAAAACATTCTTGTTTAAGCCCATAAAAAAATACTTTAGCATAATTATAGATATCTTTAGGATTATTAATTTTAATTTTATTAGCTTCTTCCTCTAAAAATATTCTCTTTCCAAGTTCTACAGTTGCTAATATTTTCGCTGCTTTAACTTCTCCTATTCCTTTAATTTTAGTTAACTCTAAAAAAGATAAATTAACAAATTCATGAATATTACCTACTTCTTTTAGTAACTTAAAAGCAAGTTCATTAGCATTAATATCTTTAATACCTCCTTGCAAAATAATAGCTAATAATTCACTAGTAGAAAGACTATCTGCACCTTTTTTTATTAACTTCTCTCTTGGTCTTTCACTAACTGGTATCTCTTTTATTTTCAAATTAACACCCCCTATTTTTATTATATACAGTAAATTTAAATTTACTCTAATACAAATTCCTGATAATTAGCAAGTACAACCTCATTTACTGCTAATATTTCATCTTGAGAGGTAGTTTTATCAATAAGTAAATCCATCTGCTCCAAAGTAGCTAAAAACTCTTCATTATCTATACTCATCTTCTTTATTGTTGTATTAAGTTTTAAGTCTTCATAAATTTTTTCTAATTTTTCTAAATTATCATTACTCTTAGTAATAGCAAGATATACTACATAATTAGCATCTTCTTTAGTAATTAATTTAACTTCAATATCTTTAGTAGCTTCCTTAGCTTGCTCTAATGTGCCATAACTTCCTTCCATAACAAAATAAATACTATTAACTTCCCTAACGACACTCTTATCCTCAAGCTTATACTGTTCAAATAAAAAATTACCTAAAACTGCCCCTAAAAATATTGCAACTACCATTGTTATAAAAAAACTCTTCGTCATATTATCACCGTTTTAATATTAACAAAAACAACAATATTATTTTGTCGAATACTGTAATAGATTATCAAGAAATTAAAAAAGTACCTAATTAGTACCTAAAATCAAAATTCAATAATAAAACCCTTATAAAATAAGGGTCTAAAGTCTAACTGGTGGCTCCAGCGGGAATCGAACCAGCGACACAGGGATTTTCAGTCCCTTGCTCTACCGACTGAGCTATGAAGCCAAAAATAAAAAATGGCGGTTCCGACGGGGCTCGAACCCGCGATCTTCTGCGTGACAGGCAGACGTGTTAACCAGCTGCACCACGGAACCATGGTTGCGGAGAAAGGACTTGAACCTTCGACCTTCGGGTTATGAGCCCGACGAGCTACCAACTGCTCCACCCCGCGATATAAAATTCTAAATGGCGGAGGAAAAGGGATTCGAACCCCTGCGCCGCTTGCGCGACCTCCCGGTTTTCAAGACCGGTCCCTTCAACCAGACTTGGGTATTCCTCCAAAATAGATGGTGCCTAAGGTCGGACTTGAACCGACACGAGGGGTGAACCTCCCAGGATTTTAAGTCCTGTGCGTCTACCAATTTCGCCACTCAGGCACATATAAATGGTGACCCGCATGAGATTCGAACTCATGACCCTTTGATTAAAAGTCAAATGCTCTACCGACTGAGCTAGCGGATCAATTACTAATAAATGGTTGCCTCGGTTAGATTCGAACTAACGCATGTCAGAGTCAAAGTCTGATGCCTTACCACTTGGCTACGAGGCAATAGCAAAATGAGTATAAACAGTGGTGGAGAGAGATGGATTCGAACCATCGAACCCGAAGGAACAGATTTACAGTCTGTCGCGTTTAGCCACTTCGCTATCTCTCCGACATAATAAAATGGTGCCGAAAACAGGAATCGAACCCGTAACCTACTGATTACAAATCAGTTGCTCTACCAATTGAGCTATTTCGGCAAATAAATGGTGGGCGATATAGGACTCGAACCTATGACCCCTTGCTTGTAAGGCAAGTGCTCTAACCAACTGAGCTAATCGCCCAAAACCGTTTGACATGATTAAATATACCAGTTAATTGTCTGATTGTCAATAATATTTTAACATTTTTTTACTTTTTTGACAAAGACAATTCTTTATCAATCCAATAACTAAGATGCAAAGCTAAATTTTTAAAGCCACTCTCTGTTTCTACTATCTTACTACCATGTCTTTTAGTAATCCTATAATCAACATTTTTTATACTTAATTTATAAGTACCATCTTGATTTTTTTCAACTATTCTTACTCTAATAAGTTCTCCAATATTAACATAATTATGCAAATCTTTAATATAATGATTACCTATTTCCGAAATATGAATAAGTCCACTATTAAATTTATCTAATTTTATAAAAATACCATAATCTTCAATTCCTGTAACAGTACCAAGAACAACAGATCCATTTTCATAGTTTTTCATCATACAATTAACCTCTAGACGTATTATAGCAAAAAAAAGATATCATTACAACCTTTACAAGATTTTGAAATATGTTTATAATGTCTTTAATAAAAGAAAGAGAGGAAAAATGAATAATCAAGAAGAAATTGTAAAAAAAATTAAAGATATTATTGAAGAGTTAAAGCCATTTTTAATAAGTGATGGTGGTGCCTTAGAATATATTGATTTTAAAGATGGAATTGTCTATGTAAAACTAGGTGGAGCCTGTGCTGACTGTTCATTTTTAGATGTAACTTTAAAAGAGGGAATTGAACAAATGCTTATGAATGAAATAAAAGAAGTAAAAGAAGTAAGAAATATTAATTAACCTCTAACCAATCTATTTTTAAAATAGATTGCTTTTTATTTATAAGTGTATATATTTTAGATAAATAACTTTCATAATTTTTCGCTCTAACTAATACTTTTTCAATCTCTTTTTCTTTAATATAGCCATTAATTATAGATTCATATACATCAAAATAGAAACTAGGAAACAAAACTCTAGCCATCAAAAGAGCATATTGATAATTACTATATTCTAAATTTGTTATTAGTGTTTCTAACAAATCATCAGTATAATCATCTTTAATAAATATATATTTTAAATATTCGCCTACATCCCTAGCCTTATTATCAATAACAAGATTTAAAGGATTATAAAAGCTCAAATCATCGAAATTAACTCTTCTTCTAGATACTACCAGCATATCATTATAATCTTTTTTAAGAAAGCTATTAACAGCATTAAAATAACTAATAGCATTTTCTCCAAAGCCAATAAAATAATCTACTGTTTTATAAAGGATAGGATATTTTATTTTAATATATTTTTTCTGATATTCAAAATAATCTATTTTACTACTCCATAATTTTCCCCAATCACTATGATCAAGTAATTTTAATTTAAGCATTTCATTAAAACAATAATAAGGGTGATAAAAGTCATTAAAATTAAAGCTTTTATTTTTATTATCTTTTAATAAGATATAATAATGATTATTAATTAGACTTAAAGCTTGGTTATTAGTATTATGAATAATAGTCATAAACTTAGTATTAATTAAATATTTATTAAGAAGTACTACTTCATTAACATAATCAAGGGGTCTATCAACAAGATATAAATAGTATATATTTTCCCCTTCTTCAAAGTAGTAATATCTTTTTTCTTTAATTAATTTCAAAGCATTAATCTGATAATAGTAAAAAAGAGCATTTTTCATATTCAAAACCTCAATAAAGTATATGAAAAAAGCCAAAAAAAAGAACGCTATCTAGAACGTCCTTTACCTAAATCAACATCAAAGCTATCACTATCACCAGTTAATGAGCTACGTAACTTTCTTAATTCTTCTAGATAATTTGCATACTCTTCATTGAACCTATCAGTATCTTTTTTATAAACATCAGTTGCATTATTAATTGAAGTAAGCTCATCTCTAGTTCTTTGTAACTCATCTTCCTGACCCTGAATTGTTTTCTTACGTTCAGCTTGCAATCTTCTTTCATCTTGGATTTTAGGCATATATGACTTAAACAATTCAACCTGTCTTTTAGCTTCTTCAGCATTTTTCTTAGCAGCTTCTCTTTCTCTTTCGGCCTCAGTTTTAGCTTTAGTAGCAACATCTACTTGACTCTTAGCACTAGAAATACTAGAAGTAAGCTCTTGAGATCTATTTTCTAACGCTTTATTACTTTTTTGCAAACTTTCTAATAATTCCTGCATTGATTTATCATTACCAAAGTCAATAGCACTACTATCTTCAACTTTTAAAGTATTTTCATCTATTGTTTTAACTTCTTCCTCTTTAACTGGCTCCTCATTCATTTCAATAGCTGGAGCAAAAGTAGCATTCTTAAAAATATCAAAGTCATCAGATGGCATAAAAGTATCTTGTGATGTAAATAAAGGATTATTCTCTGTACTCATACTATAAGTATTATCATCAGTACCCTTTTCCTCTACTTTAGTTTCTTCTACAGTATTTTCAACAACTGAATCAGCATTACTAAACATACCAGTCTCTTCCTTTTTAACAGTTTCCTCTTCTTTTTCTTCACTAGAATCAGGTTGATCATCAATCATTCCAGCATCAGTCTTAACTAAATCAGGATTTGCAAAGATATTAGCTAAATCATCTTTAGTAATCTTATCATCTTCCTCTGTTTTAGTAGCATCTACATCATTAGAAGTTGCTTTTTCACTTTGCTTTTCATCAATATTTTTAATGACTTCATCACTAGCAAGTTTAACAGTACCTTCAAAGTTATCAGCATTAACATTCTCTGCTATATAATCACCCTGACTATTAATAACATTTTCTACTTCTCTTTTAATCGCTTCACTATCTATATTAGCAAAAGCATTTGCATATTTATCAGTTTCATTAGCAGCACTATTAACATCTTCCATGCTAATTTTTTTACCTTTATACTCTGTAACACCTTTAGATGCTAACTCTTTTAAATTTTTCTCTGGCAATTTTAATGCTTTCTTAGCTATACTTATAAACCTTTTTTTAGATTTTAGAAAATCATCACTAATATCAACAAAATCCAAATGAGCATTAATAGCCTCATCTATTTGCTTATCATCGCCACCATTTCGTACCATGGCGCTAATCTCAGCATCCATACTTTTAAGTTCTCTTTCAATAAACTCTTCTTGAACTTCCATAACAGTAGCAAAAGAAACCATTTTTAATTTAATCTTGTTAGAATCACCGTCTAAAACATTACCATCAATACTTTTAACTACAAAGTCTTCATTATTTAGTTTTTCATCCATGTCATTCGCCTCCAACTAATTATCAAGAAATATCAAACTAATCTTTTTTAGATAATCTTCTTAATACATCTTTAACTCTATTCCATTCATCCTCATCATCAATACCGTATAATCTTGGAGTATCTCCACTTCTATCAACTTGAGATACATAAACCGTTACATTACCATTTTCATCTTTCTCATTTTTTGTATATACAACATACTCTTTTTTTGTATCTTTAAACTCAAAAGCTATAACAACTTCTACTTCATCTATAGAACCATCTTCGCTTATAATTGATAGAGTCATTTTCTTCTTTTCATTCATCCTTGTTTCCTCCCTTTACTATTCTATAGTCCATTTTAGCATAAAAAAAAAGAAATAGGAAGACTATTTTTCAAAAAAAATGTTATTATTCTACTTTTTAACTTTCTTTAACACAAAAATCTTCGCTCCAGGAGCACAATAATTTTTTATATAATCATCTAAATTCTTAATATTATTAAAGTCCTTCACTTTCTTATTAGAAGAATCATAATACCCTTTCAATCTCAATCTTTCATAAGCATAATCCCCTAAAACATAATCAAAAGGCAAAAAATAATCTGTAAAAAACTCTTTAACAATTACACTATCAAAATTTTCTTTTCCTCTAATTATTTCATATTTATTATCTAATAAATTAACCATATTATCACAACCTAAATATATTATAACAAACTTTCAGAAGAAAAACTACTAGAACTAGTTGTAAAACCATTATTATAATATTCAGGAACTTTTCCTTGAACAATCTGTGTTATAAGATTAACTCTAGTAGTAATAGGAATAGTCTCTGTAGAATGAGGCATAGTTATCTTTTCTTTAATTGTAACTTCAACACCCACCTCAATTAAAGCATTATTAAAGCCATATTCCTTAACATCAGTAAAGATATTACTAGATACAGTACCTATAAAAGAAAATCTAATAGGAATACTAGTAGAAAAATTAACCAACAAAGAATTATTTAATAAAACTCCCAAAGGTATATCACAAACAATCCCATCTTTAAGATATGTTAACTTAGTTCCCTTTAATGAATCAGATAATTCTAAGTCCTCACTATTACCTTTCTCTAAAGCTATTAATCTTTTCATCGCTCTATCATTAATTACCTTCAAAATACTATTAACTTCTTTAGAATTAAAATCAATTAAATTTATATTACCATTATTATCTTTTATAATCTCATAAAAATCATTATCAAATATCTCATCATCTAAATCAACAACATCATTTAAAATAACATTTGCAATTCTTTCTGTCTCAGCAGTAGCATATCTAACAATTACTTTTTCTAATCTTTTTCCAGAATAAAGAATCATAATTATACTTAATACGAATGATAAGATAATTAAAGCTATAAATATATTAAATCTCTTTTTCAAAAAACACCACCTAATTTATTCTAACTAAAATAACATCTTCACCAATTCTTTCAATATTTTGCCATCTTATCTCCATATCTTCATTCTTAGAAAAAGACATAAATTTTCCTTTACTTTCAACAACTAAACTAATAATACTACCACTCTTATCATCTATTTTAGCATCTATAATATTACCAATATTTCTTCCATCTACAACATTAACAATATCTTTACTTTGTAAATCAGAAAGTCTCATAATATCACTGCCTAACTATTAAAAGATATGTAAAAAATAATTATTCTATGCTCACCGTAAAGTTTTCTTAAGCTGTTTTATAGCATTTTTTTCAAGTCTTGATACTTGTGCTTGACTTATATCAAGTTCTTGTGCTATTTCCATTTGTGTTTTACCAACAATATAGCGTTCATTTAAAATATATTGTTCTTTGTCTTTTAAATTATTAACAGCATCTATAGTTGCAAGTTTTTCTTCCATAACAGAACCAGTTTTTTTCTTATCTTCTACTTGATCATAAATATAAATAGTATCTCCTCCATCATTATAGATAGGCTCAAACATAGACACAGGATCTTTTAGGGATTCTAGAGCAAAGACAATGTCATAGATAGTTACATCCAAAGCTAAAGCTAAGTCTTCTATAGATATTTCCATTCCCTTTTCCATAAAATATTCTTCTTTAAGTTTTAAAGCTTTATAAGCTAAATCTCTAGTAGAACGACTAACTCTGATACTGTTGTTATCTCTCAAATATCTTTTTATTTCTCCTAATATCATAGGAACAGCATAAGTAGAAAATTTAACCTCATGAGATAAATCAAAATTATCAATCGCTTTAACGAGTCCAACACAACCAACTTGAAATAAATCATCTAGATTCTCATTTCTAGTATTAACTTTTCTTAAAATACTCAATACAAGTTTTAAATTACCACTAATAAGGTCATTTCTAGCAAAAGGATCACCTTTATACATTTTTTTAAACAACTCTGTCATCTCTTCACTAGTTAAAACCTTCAAATCTGAAGTCTTCACTCCACTTATTAATACTTTATTATTAGCCATTTAATCATCTCCTAACTTAGTAATGATTAAATAACTGTTTTTTTATACAAAAAAGACCTAATAGCGGTCTAAAAAGGAAGTAACTTTACCTTCATCTTGATAACTTATAAGAGTTTCTAAATTAACTTTCTCAGTACTTTTAAAGATATTATTATCAATAACATCACTGTTTTTTCTAAGCTCATTAAGTAGATTTTTTATTTCTAAACGTTTAGAATTACTTTCGCCCATCTTATTTTCTGTAAATTTACAAGCACAGTTTATAAAGGTATATTCATTATATTGCCAAAATCTTTTAATAGATTCTTCTCTTACTAGATAAAGGGGTCTAATAAGTTCCATACCAGGGAAATTAGTGCTGTGTAGTTTTGGTAACATCGTTTTAAATTCTCCACCATAAAACATTGATAGAAGAATAGTTTCTATTACATCGTCAAAGTGATGACCTAAGGCAATTTTATTACAGCCTAAGTCTTTAGCAGTTTTATAAAGAAAACCTCTTCGCATTCTTGCACACATATAACAAGGATGGTCTTTATCTAATTTGTTAGCAACTTCAAAGATATCAGAGTTAAATATTTTATAGTCGATACCTAAAGATTCTAAATTATCTTTTATTAATTTTAAAGTCTCTTCTTTATATCCTGGGTTCATAATGATATATGAAAGTTTAAAGTTAGTCTTACCATGTTTCTGTAACTCTTCTAGACATTTTGCAAGTAAGACAGAATCTTTCCCACCAGAAATACAAACAGCGATATGGTCATTTTCATTTACAAGGGAATAATCTCTAATCGCTTTCATAAATTTACGCCAGATATCTTTACGATATTTTGTTATAAGACTATGTTCTACTTGGCTTTTACTTTTCATTTTTAAACACCTTCTTAAATGATGATGGAACACTACTTTCAAATGTATAAATTTTATTATTAAGAGGATTAATTATAGTTAATTTACTTGCATGTAAATATAATCTATTAGATTTAATACCTCCATACTTCTTATCTCCTACTATAGGGCATCCTAAATGATTTAAGACTACTCTTATCTGATTACGTCTTCCAGTTTTGATATTAACTTTAACAAGAGAATATTTATTGTTTTTATTAATTGTTTTGATAGAAGTAACAGCAATCTTACCTTCTTTTTTATTAGTAACAATAACTTTATCAGGTCCTATTTCTTTTAAGTAACAAGTATAGTCATCTATATCTTTCACAGTACCAGTTACTAAAGCGATATATTCTCTTGTTTTAACATATTTATCCCAATTATTTTGCAAAAGATGTTTTAGAGTATTATCTTTTACAAAGACTAAGACTCCTGATGTATCTTTATCAAGGCGATGTAAGACAAAGATTTTATCAGACTTCTTTCTATTTTTAATAAACTCTCTAACTAAGTGATAAGCAGTCTTTTCTTTTTCTTTAGTAGTACTGATAGATAAAAGTCCAGCAGGTTTATTAATTACTAAAAAGTATTCATCTTCATAGATAATATCAAGATCACTTTTCTTATGAGTTTTATTAATCTTACTAAGTTCAATAATATCATTCTTCTTAACAATTGTATTATACTTAGTTACTACTTTACCATTAAGTAGTACCCCTCCATCCTTTAGATAGTTCTTTATCTTTTTCTTACTTAAGTCCTTAAATAAAATAAATAACGTATCTAATAGTTTTCCTTTTTCTAAAACTTTTCCTTTCATTAATATCACACTTCCTTCAAAATACGGTATTATTTTATCAGATAAAAAGAAAAAAGTCTATTACTAGACTTTAATCAAATAAGTTATTAAATTCATATTTAAAGACACGATAAGCATATTTCTTAGAGTTGTAATTAAATTGTCTAATTAAATTACCATCATTATCATATTCACCATAAGAGTTATCTTTACCACTTCCAACAACGATATTACCATCATCAAGTATTTCAACATCACTTACTATACTTGAGTAAGGTATTTCAAAACTCTTAACTAATTCATAAGTCTTATCATTTTCATTAACTTTATATTGATAGAAGTATGATGTTTCTCCCTCATTATAAGTACCAGTACCAGGATAATTTGACCAATCAAAGTTAGGTCTTGTTCTAGCACCTTGATAATTGTTATTAAACATATATAAGTAATACTCTCCATCCTCTAAGTCGTCATCTGTATAATAAGTAATACTATGTTGTCCTGCTTGAGAAACAAAGTCTCCTACTTTTTCATATAGTAAATCACTATATGATGTATCTTCTGTAACAGATTCATCTGTTAATAAGTATTTAACACTAGGTTCAGTATAAGCATCACTAATATAAATTATAGTACTTAACTCTCTTGAACTTAAGACTATATCATCTCCTATTAAAGATAGACTATTTAAATGAATCCAATCAAGTTCATAACCACCATAAGTATTTTTACCTTCTGGTTTAACAGCATTTAAGTAAAATTCTGGTAGTAAGTCTTTCATATCAACTATTTTTTCTACTTCTTTAGTATCTAAATCTACTGTAATTATAACGTCTTCAATAGTATCAGTACCATCTTCATTAACTAATATTACAAAACGATTATTATCTTCATCATAGACCATATCATGATGCATTGAATATTTCCCTAGGTCATAGAACTCTTCTATTTTACCTAAATCATTTACTTTAACTATACCTTTTTTACTATAAGCATAGTACATATAGTTATCATCAAAGATAATACGATCTGCTCTATAACTATCTAAGACAAACTCTTCTCTTATTACTCCGTCATTATCATATAGATAAATATTAGAGTTATAGTTTTTATCATGTCCTAAAAGAGCGAAAAGACCATCTGTTAACTCTTCTTCACTATCTCCATCTACTACTTCTACCTGTGTATCGATATCAGCTTCAGATTTAGGAGTTGTAATAGTAAACTCATGTTCTTCATCTCCACTAGTAAGTGTTAGAGTATTAGTTTCTCCTGGAACAAAACCAATTAATTGATATTCATTACTATCTTTATGAGATATTTCTTTTTCAAAATCACTATATCCTTCTGCTTCAATTTTATAGTCTAAATCTTCATCACTATCAGTATAATATAAGTAGTAAGATAATGAACCAGTACCATATGGATTATGGATTAATAAAGGTTCTTCCAAAGTATAATCAGCTTTATCTTTT
Source organism: uncultured Bacilli bacterium (assembly GCA_944358355.1). Lineage (GTDB taxonomy): Bacteria > Bacillota_I > Bacilli_A > RF39 > UBA660 > Onthousia. Next base: position 34,411 of record CALVQY010000015.1, read on the forward strand.
AATTCCTCTATTTTTTCTTCAATTATATTTTGATAATCTTCACTAAAGATAGATATTTCTTCATCTTTTTCTACTTCATATAC
>CALVQY010000016.1 GCA_944358355.1 uncultured Bacilli bacterium
ATATATGAAAATTTGGTACAATCAATTTATACCAAATTTTTCTTCATAAAATTTAGTATAAATTGCTAAACATTATAGCATTAGTTATTTATAAAATAATAGTTTATTATAATTTATTTGTAAATATGATATCGTGATGATATAATAGCGACTGAAGGAGAAAGTTTATGAAAAAAATTCTATATGAATTAAGTAATGATAAAAAAAGTTTATTAGTTACAAATTTGTGGATCAATGAACATAAGTTAAAAGAATATAAACTAGAAAAAATGAATGGGAAACCTGATTATTGGAAGCTATATAAACTAGAAACCAATATAGATTTAAGTAAATATCCTAAAGGTGAAGAAAAAATACTTGTTAGTTTTAAACCATATAATGAAAATTTAGATGATAATCTATTTTTACCAAAAAATTATATAAGAATAATAGAAACTTCTAAAGATACGTTGTTTGAAAAAATTAGACAAGATAAAATAATAAAAAGTTATATAAATAATTGTAGTGGTGATAATAGCAATTCAGTTCTATTGCCATCTGAGGAAGATATATATGAAGAAGTATATAAATTACCATCACCAGGACAGATGATTTCTCCATTCATATATGGAGAAGAAATTTATTTGTTTAGTGATATATTAAAGGTTCCTATAGAATTACAAGCTTTAGATTTTTTCCTTGCTAGTAACTATAAAGATTTAACTTTAGATGTATATTCTAAATATATTCCATGGCAACTATTTGAAAAAGAAGAACAAAGAACAGTACCAATTGAATGGTTCAATACTCATGAAAGAAGTAAAAAGGAAGATTTAGAAGAAGTTACTAAAGTTTTGAAGTTATACAAAGAATATAAAGTGAAAAAAGGTGATTAGAAATGTTCAACTTAGTCTCAAAATTCAAACCAAGTGGCGATCAACCAGAAGCGATTAAAGAATTAGTAGAAGGCATAAAAGAAGGAAAAAAAGAGCAAGTTTTACTAGGAGCTACAGGTACTGGTAAGACTTTTACTATGGCTAATGTTATTAAAGAGGTTAATAAACCAACACTTATTCTTGCCCATAATAAAACTCTAGCAGGACAACTTTATTCAGAAATGAAAGAATTGTTCCCTGAGAACAATGTAGAGTACTTTGTCAGTTATTATGATTATTATCAACCAGAAGCTTATGTTCCTAGTACTGATACTTATATTGAGAAAGACTCATCTATAAATGATGAGATAGATGAATTAAGACATGCAGCAACCTCAGCTTTACTTTCATCAAAAGATACTATAGTTGTCGCTAGTGTCTCTTGTATCTATGGTATAGGAGAAGTCGAAGAATATAAAAATAAAATGTTAACACTAAGAGTAGGAGAAGAAATAGAGAGAAATGAAGTCTTAGTAAAACTTGTGGAAATGCAATATGCAAGAAATGACTTAGACTTTCATCGTGGTACCTTTAGAGTAAGAGGAGATGTCTTAGAAATAATACCAACTAACCAAAATCAAACAGGTTATAGGATTGAGTTCTTTGGTAGTGAAATAGATAGAATTAGTGAAATAGATGTCTTAACTGGAACAGTTATCTCTAATAAGAAAAATATTAGTATCTTCCCAGCTAGTCACTTTGTAATTAGTGATGATAAATTAAAAGAAGCGATTAAAAGGATAAAAAAAGAGTTGAGAGAACGTTTAGAAGAACTTAAAAGCGAAAATAAACTTCTTGCCGCAGAACGTCTTGAACAAAGAACTAACTATGATATAGAGATGTTAGAAGAAACAGGATTCTGTCATGGTATTGAAAACTATTCTGCACCTATGGCAGGACGTAAACCTGGCGAAACCCCTACAACTCTTATGGATTTCTTTGGCGACGATTATCTATTAATAGTAGATGAATCTCATGTAACCTTACCTCAAGTAAGAGGAATGTATAATGGTGATAGAGCTAGAAAACAAAATCTAGTTGATTATGGATTTAGATTACCTAGTGCCCTTGATAACCGTCCTCTAAAGTTCGATGAATTTGAAAAGAAAATAAAACAAGCCATCTATGTATCAGCAACTCCTGGTGATTATGAACTTGAAAAGACTCATAGAGAGTATGTTGAACAAATTATTAGACCTACAGGATTACTTGATCCAACTATTGAAGTTAGAAAAACAGAAGGACAAATAGAAGACTTGGTAGGAGAGATAAATGAACGTATTAAGAAAAATGAAAGAGTCTTAATTACCACTCTAACTATTAGAATGAGTGAAGAGTTAACAAGTTACTTAAAAGATTTAGATATTAAAGTAGCTTATCTTCATACTGAGATTAAAACTCTAGAACGTTTGCAAATTATTCATGACTTAAGATGTGGTATTTATGATGTTGTTGTTGGAATCAATCTTCTACGTGAAGGTATAGATATTCCAGAAGTATCTCTAATCGCTATATTAGATGCCGATAAAGAAGGTTTCTTAAGAAGTGAGAGAAGTCTTATCCAAACTATTGGACGTTGTGCAAGAAACGCAAGTGGTCATGTTATTATGTATGCTGATAATATTACAGATTCTATGGATAAAGCCATTAAAGAGACAAAACGTCGTCGTGAAATTCAAGAAGCTTACAACAAAGAACATGGTATAATTCCTAAAACAATTGAAAAAGAAATAAGAGAAGTAATTAGTAATGTTGATACTAAAGACTCTACTAAACCTAAGAAGAAATTAACTAAGCAAGAAAAGATGTTAGAAATAGAGCGAATAGAAACTGAAATGAAGGAAGCAGCTAAGAATCTTGACTTTGAACGTGCTATGGAACTTAGAAATGCTCTATTTGAAATGAAAAGTGAGTGATAAGAATGAAAAATTTACAAATAGACTGCCAAAACTTAAAAAAACTTTATAACAGATTAATGGATAAATATGAAATAGCTTTAGTAAGAGATTTTGAATGTGATTATAATAAATGTGAAGAAATAGATAAATTCTTTTTAAATACATATGAAGATGTTATATCTAAACTTTGTTATAAATATCAAGAACTTTTTAATAAAAAAATAATTAAAGATGATTTTAGTAATACAACTATTTGTGTTCCCATTATAACTGTGGAAAAATTTTCTAAAAGTGAAAAACAGTACTTATTATCATTGTATATAAAAAAGCTAGTAGAATTAGACATAGATAGCTTTGGTTTAACTAGCATTAATATTGTTAAGAAATGGGTAAGTAAAGATAATATTCCAGAAGAAATAAATATTTATAATAATCCTAATATTTTTGCTAGTAAAAATACATATTCTTTAGAAACAGAATTTTCTTTAATCAAAAGCTATGCTCTAAATGAAAGAAAAAGTATCTTAAAGAAAAGCAGAACTAAATAATTCACAAGACTTGTTAATTTTTATAAAAAAATAAAACTTTATCCACAACTACTGTGGAAAAAGATATTTTTGAAACATCTAAAGTAAAAATAGAAAGGATTAATAAAATGGATAGAATAGAACAGGAAAAAATAATAGCTAAATATATGTTAGATAGAGTTGTTCCAATTTATCAAAAAAGCCTTAATAATAATTTTGATTTGGATGATAAAACAAAAGAAAGATTAACAGAATTATATAATAGGACCTATGATGAAGTTTTAAAGTCAACTCTAGCAAAATATCAAGCAAAGTTACTAAAACAAGAAGAAAATAGTGATATAGGTAATTTTAGTATAGAAGTTCCTGTTATCTCTAAAACAAATTTTACAAAAAGTGAAAGATTATATTTACTTTCTTTATACATTGATAAACTAATTGAATATGACTTTGAAAGTTTAGGATTAACCAGTATAGATATTATAAAAAAATATATCCGCTCTCGAGATATTGAGGAAAATAAAGTTTATGATATTACAGACAAATATAATCTTAACAATAACACTTATAGCTTAAAGGTAAGCTTTTCCCTAATAAAAACTTGTATCAAAGATAATCATAATGCTAATAAACTAAAAGTTTATAGTGTAGATTAAAAAAACTTTAAAAGAATTAGAAAAATGCTTGACTATAAAGATACTTTGTGGTAATTTAACCTTAAGCACTGAGAAGTGTTTTTCTTTTAGAAAAAATATAAAGGAAGATGTGTATATGGCAAAGAAAAAAGAAGAAACTAAGGAAATGAAAAAAGACTCTTTAAAAGAAGTAACTAAGAAAGAAAACAAGAAATCTTCTTCTAAGAGTAAAAAGAAAGAAAAAACTAGTGTATTTGCAAAGATATCTAATTTTCTTAATGGTGTAAAAACAGAATTTAAAAGAGTAAAATGGCCATCAAGAAAAGAAATGATTAAATATTCTATTGCGACAATAGTATTTATTATCTGCTGTTCATTATTCTTCTATTTAATAGATGTAATATTAGCAGCACTACATTCATTAGGTAAATAGAAAGGAAAGAGTTATGGAAAAACAATGGTATGTCGTTAATACTTATTCAGGACATGAAAAGAAAGTTCAAGAGAAACTTTTAATGCGTGCTGAATCAATGAATATGCAAGATTATATATTTAGAGTAATTGTTCCAGAACAGGAAGAGACAGAAATTAAAGATGGAGTTAAAAAGACTAAAGTAAAGAAATTATTTCCAGGATATATCTTAGTTGAAATGATTATGACAGATGAAGCTTGGTATATAGTTCGTAATACTCCAGGAGTTACAGGATTTATCGGCTCCAGTGGTAAAGGTGCAAAACCAACTCCATTACAACCTAGTGAAGTGGATCATATCTTAAAAAACATGGGAATAAGTAGAATTGATGTTGATAAAGAATTACAACCTGGTACTAAGGTTAAAATAATAGGTGGTCCATTTACAGGAATGTTTGGAACTATTGAAGAAGTAGATGCTGCTAATGAAAAAATTGAACTTAATGTTGACTTGTTCGGACAAGAAACTCAAGTTGAAGTTGAATTAACTCAAATAGAAAAAGCTTAGTTTACTCTTGTCAAATAAGAAAAACTATGCTATTATTTAGGAGCTATATTAATTTTATATAGATTAATATTAGTGGGAAGCAAAAAGTGCAGAATATCATGATAAAAAATCTTGATATTGAAAAGTGAAATGCTGAAATGCTATTATAACCACTCGCGAAAACGAGTAAGAAAGGATGTGTTTTTCGTGGCAAAGAAAGAAGTTGTAAAGAAAATAAAATTACAAATTCCTGCGGGAAAAGCAACACCTGCTCCACCAGTTGGAACAGTTTTAGGACCTGCTGGAATAAATTTACAGGAATTTTGTACAAAATATAATGATGCAACTAGAGATAAGATGGGAGATATTTTACCAGTTGAAATTTCTATATATGATGATAGAAGCTTTGACTTTGTAATCAAAACTCCACCAGTTCCATTCTTAATTAAGAAGTATGCAAAAATCAATAAAGGTTCAACAAAAGGAAAGAATGAAACAGTTGCAACACTTACAGACGCTCAAGTAACAGAAATAGCTGAAATTAAATTACCAGATTTAAACTGCTATGACTTAGAAGCAGCTAAGAAGACAGTAATTGGAACAGCTAAAAACATGGGTGTTGCCGTAGAAGAAAAGAAAGAAAATTAATAACTAAACATATAGGTTATACCTATGTGGGAGGATGTAACACTAATTGCTTACCCGAATAACCACATAAGGAGGAAAAATAATGAAAAGAAGAAGTAGAAAATATAGTGAAGCTGCTACTAAAGTAGAAAAGAATAAACTATATACTAAAGAAGAAGCCGTAAAATTAGTTAAAGAAACTAGTATTACTAAGTTTGATTCTTCAGTAGAAGTTGCAATGAACTTAAATCTTGATACTAAAAAAGCAGACCAACAATTACGTGGTGCTATTGTTCTACCTAAAGGAACAGGTAAAACAAACCGTGTTTTAGTAATTGCTAAAGGTGATAACGCTAAAGCTGCTAAAGATGCCGGTGCTGATTATGTTGGAGATCAAGATTACTTAGATAAGATTGCTAATGAAAATTGGTTTGAATTTGATACTATGATTGCAACTCCAGATATGATGCCTTTACTTGGTAAATTAGGACGTATCCTTGGACCAAAAGGATTAATGCCTAACCCTAAAACAGGAACAGTAACAACAGATGTTGCTAAAGCTGTATCAGATGCTAAAGCAGGACGTGTTGAATACCGTACAGATAGTTTTGGTAATATCCATACTATCATTGGTAAAGTATCATTTACTGAAGAAGACTTATTAGCAAACCTAAATGCTGTAGTTAGTCAAATTATTAAAATTAAACCTGCTACAGTAAAAGGAGACTATATTAAAAATATATCTATTTCATCTACTATGGGTCCTGGAATTAAGATTCAAATTAATTCTTTTGACAAATAGAAGATTATAGAATATAATAAGAAAGAAATCAGTTAACAAGTACCCAAGACAGTAGGTAAAAACGTAAATCCTACCGAGGACTAATTACTATAAATAAAAGTTCTTGGGGATTACTCTAAGAACTTTTAAACTTTCTAGGGACTATTTAAACTGACTAAAAAATAGGAGGGAAAAATGGCTAATCAAAAAATCTTAGCAAAGAAGCAAGAAGTTATTGATGAAATCAAAGATAATGTTAATAATAGTGCAACTTTTGTATTGTTTGATTATCGTGGTCTAACAGATGCTGAAATTAAAGAGCTAAGACGTGCCCTAAGAGATGCAGGAGCCTCTTATAAAGTATATAAAAATACTTTAATGGCTAGAGCTTTCAATGATTTAAACATTGATGTAAAAGAAGCTTTAGAAGGACCTAGTGCATTTGCTTACAGTACTGATCAAATAGCTCCAATCAAAGTATTATCAGATTTTGCTAAAGATCATGAAAACTTAACATTAAAGATTGGTTATGTTGATGGTGAAGTAGCAGATGAAGCAAAACTTGCTGAATATGCAAAGATTCCATCAAGAGATGGCTTACTTACTATGCTTGCAGGTGGTATGATAGGACTTGTTCGCGACCTATCTATATGCTTAAATTTATATAGTGAACAAAAAGAAGAAAATTAAAAAATTAAAAATTAGAGGAGGAATAAACATGGCTAAATTAACAAAAGAAGAATTTATTAGCTCATTAAAAGAAATGAATCTTTTAGAAATTAAAGAATTAGTAGACGCAATGAAAGAAGAGTTTGGTGTAGATCCATCAGCTGTTGCAGTTGCTGCTCCAGGAGCTGCTGGTGCTCAAGAAGATGCTGCTCCATCTACAGTTACAGTATCAATCACTGATGCAGGAGCTGCTAAAGTTGCAGTTATCAAAGTAGTTCGTGAAATTACAGGACTAGGATTAAAAGAATCTAAAGATTTAGTTGATAATGCTGGTTCACCAATTAAAGAAAACATTTCTGTTGAAGAAGCTAATGAAATCAAAGCTAAATTAGAAGAAGCTGGTGCTACTGTTGAAGTTAAGTAATTAGCTTCTTTTTATTTTATTGTAAACTAATCACAAACTTTACACATCTAACGTCATTTTTTTGTTCCTTTTTTTTATATTTATGTTACTCTAATAATAGAGGAGGATATTTATGGATAAAAAAGAGAAAAAGAAAAAAAATATTGGTATTAATATTTGTATAGGTTTACTACTAGCTCTTTTTATTTGTATTATTGCGTTTATTAGTATGTATAGTTCTAATTATAAGTTATATGTTGAAAGAAACAATAAAGCCAAAGAAAGTCAAAATACAACAATAACTTCATTAGACTTTGATACTAGCAATATAAGTAATGGAGGAACAAATGCATACAGTTTAGCAGATTACAATGAAAATATTAATATTACAATTGATGAAACAGGAAAAGTTGCTACATTGAGTTATAATAGAAGCACACTTTCTAATGCTTATCAATTAAACTGGGATTTAACAGGTGTAGAGGCTGGTACTTTAGAAAGTCAAACAATCACATTTGACAAAAAGATAAATGATGTTTTATTTGGTGGTATTGGCCAAGATGCTACAGGCGATGTTATCCTATTCTTGATGGAAGATGGAACAATTTCCTATATTCCTGTATATCAAGCATTGACAACTAATGGAGTAGAAGCGCTTACAACATACCAAACTATCTCTAATATAACAGATGTTGTTAAGTTCTATACAGCAAACGTTACATCAGGAGCAAGCAGTAGTGTTACAGTATTAGCACAAACTAAAGATGGAACACTTTATGACTTAGCACCTATTATAAACAATAATAAAACCAATGACTAGAGGGAAACCTCTTTTTCTTTTTAATAAAACTTGCTATACTAAAATAAAGGTGAGAGATATGAAGTGTCCTAATTGTAAAAAAGAGTATAAAGATAATCTATTTAGTTGCCCATATTGTGGAGCCATTAATAAAGAAATATATAAAGATATAAAAGAAGTAGATTTAAAGAAAAGTTCTTATGAAAGTTTTAAAGATGATGTAAGAAATAAGAAGTTTAGTTTTAAGAAAGAAATACCTCTTCTAATTATAAGTATCATCATAATATTACTAGCATACGCCTTAAGTTACTATTATTTTACATATATTGAAGATTATCCGTTTCTCTTCAAAGTTATAACTAATTATCCTATCTGGTTAATAATATTTATACCTCTAGCATTATTCATTTATTATAAAAACTTCTCATTGCTATCATTAATATTAAACTTATATTTTAGTTTTTTTACAGGTGTCAGTATTTGTTTCCCCCTTTTTTTACCAGTGGCATTAGCAAATAATGGACAAAGAATTTACCTATCTTTATTATTAATCCCAATAATAATACTTATAGTCTTTGCCATGCTTAAGTTTGTAATAACTACTATTAAAAATAAGTTATTAAATCATCATGCTATAAGTTATCTTATATTTATGATATCTACATTATACCTTCTAGTTACAATGATAACTATTATTATAAGAATAACATGTTATTAAAAAAGAAATCTGGTATGATACCTAAACTGTAAAATGACAGTTTTAGAGAATAACTTCGAAAAAAGTGTTGACGAAATAAAAAAAATAGTGTATTATAACACTACGAAAGGAGACAAACTATATACTTCTGTATAATGGGTTGTCTCTTTCTTTGTTTTGAGGTGATGTTAATGAGTCATTACTTTGAAAATGACCAAAATCTCCCTAGTAACCTAAAGAAAACGACAACGACTCTCTTTAATCAGAATTTTATTTTTTACACGGATAATGGCGTCTTTGCAAAACATGGTCTAGATTATGGAAGTAGATTATTACTAGAATCACTGCCATATGATAGCTTAGAAGGGCCTGTTCTCGATATTGGTTGTGGTTATGGGGTTCTAGGAATTGTTGTAAATAAGAAAACTAATCTAGAAGTAGATATGATAGATGTTAATAAAAGAGCAGTACATTTATCAAAAAGAAATATTAAAGAAAATAAATGCTCAAACACAAATGCTTTTATTAGTAATTGTTATGAGAGTATTACAAAGAAATATAAAACAATTATTACTAATCCTCCGATTAGAGCTGGGAAAAAAATAGTCTATGATATCTTACTCAATGCTAGAAATCATTTGGAGCCTGAAGGGACTTTGTACTTAGTAATAAGAAAAGAACAAGGAGCTAAGTCGACTATTATCGACTTAAAAAAATATTATGATGTAAGTATTATTAATAAAAGTAAAGGTTTTTATATAATTAGTGCAAAAAGGTGTTGACTTGTTGATAAAGTTATGGTAATAATATAAATTGGCAATGTATTATTTTTTGGAATAATAAATGAAAAAAAACTATGGTAATGGGGTGAATTTTAGTGTCATATAAAATTGTAAAATATGGAAAAAAACGTGAAAGAAGAAATTATTCAAGAATAAGAAATACTTATGAGCTAAAGGATTTATTAGAAATTCAGAAAAAGTCTTATGATTGGTTTGTAACAACAGGAATCAAAGAAGTTTTTGAAGACTTATTTCCAGTTGAAAACTTTTCAGGTACTTTATCTTTAGAATTTGGTGATTATCATTTTGAAGAGCCAAGATATTCTATCAAAGCTAGCAAAGATAGAGAGACTACTTATGCAGCACCGCTTAAAGTAGAAGTGCGTCTTTTTAATCGTGAGACAGGAGAAGTAAAAGAACAAGAAATATTCCTTGGTGACATGCCTATTATGACTGATAGTGGAACATTTATAATAAACGGAGCAGAACGTGTTATTGTTTCACAATTAGTTCGTTCTCCAAGCGTATATTACAATCGTGAAATTGATAAGAATGGACGTGAATTAATTACTTCACAAATAATTCCTACACGTGGTACATGGTTAGAATTTGAAGCAGATGCTAGAGATGTATTATATGTAAGAATAGATAGAACTAGAAAAGTAACCTTAACAACACTATTACGTGCTTTTGGACTTTCTAGCGATGAGGATATCTTAAAATTATTTGGTGAAGATGATTTCCTAAAAAATACTATTGCAAAAGATGCAACTAAGAACTTAGATGAAGCACTAATTGAAATATATGAAAAATTAAGACCAGGTGAGCCTGCTACTTTAGACTCATCAAAGAATCATATTATAACAAGATTCTTTGATGAATTTAGATATGACCTTGCTAAAGTAGGACGTTATAAATTTAATCGTAAATTAAATATTGTTGATCGTCTTTTAAATCAAACATTAGCTGAAGATATAGTAGTAGATGGTGAGACTAAATATCCTAAAGGTACAGTTGTAACTAAAGATATTTTAGAAGATTTAAGAGAAATATTTGCAAATGGTTATGGTGTAGAAGAAGTAAAGATTAATGATGAGCTTGATACTTATAATAAAATTCAAAAAGTAACTATCTATGATCCAAATGATAAGAAGAAAAAATTAATAGTTATTGGTAATGATCAGACAATTGATTCTAAACGTTTAACAATATCAGATGTTTATGCTGCTGTATCTTATTACTTAAACCTATTACATGGTGTAGGTAATTATGATGAAATTGACCATTTAGGGAATCGTCGTATTAGACAAGTAGGAGAACTATTACAAAATCAATTTAGAATTGGTATTTCTCGTATGGAACGTGTTATTCGTGAAAGAATGACTACTCAAGAGATGGAAGAAGTAACACCAAAGACATTAATTAATATTAGACCAGTTACTGCTGCTATGAAAGAATTCTTTGGTTCATCTCAACTATCACAGTTCATGGATCAAACTAACCCTATTGCCGAACTTACTAATAAACGTCGTTTGTCAGCATTAGGACCAGGTGGATTATCTCGTGATAGAGCAGGTGTAGAAGTACGTGACGTTAACGCTTCTCACTATGGTAGAATCTGTCCTATTGAGTCACCTGAAGGACAAAACATTGGACTTATAACTTCACTTGCAAGTTATGCCAAGATAGATGAATATGGATTTATTATGACTCCATATCGTAAAGTTGTTGATTGTAAAATAACAGATGAAGTAGTATATTTAACAGCCGATGAAGAACAAGATTACATCATTTCTCAATCAACAGTTAATACTAATGAAGATAATGTTATTATTGATAAAACAGTTGCTGCAAGATTTAGAGATGAGAACATTCTTGCCAAACCAGAACAAGTAGATTACATTGATGTATCACCTCAACAAGTTGTATCAGTAACAACAAGTTGTATTCCATTCCTAGAGCATGACGATGCAACTCGTGCTTTGATGGGTGCTAACATGCAACGTCAAGCAATGCCATTATTAAAAACAGAAGCTCCATTCATTGGAACAGGTGTTGAACATATCGCTGCTAAAGACTCAGGAGTATGTGTTATCGCTAAAGCTGATGGTATCGTTGACTATGTAGATGCTAAGAAAATCATTATCGCTAATGCTAAAGGTAAAGATACTTATTACCTTGCTAACTTTGAACTTGCAAACTCTAGTATTTGTTCACATCAAAGACCAATTGTTAGAGTTGGTGATAAAGTTAAGATGGGTGATATTATCGCTGATGGTAATAGTTGTGATAATGGAGAACTTGCTTTAGGTAAAAACGTTGTAGTCGCTTTCATGACTTTCAATGGTTATAACTATGAGGATGCCGTAATATTAAATGAAAACTTAGTAAAAGATGATAAATATACATCTTTACATCTAGAAGACTATGAGATGCAATGTCGTGAAACTAAACTAGGACCAGAAGAGATTACTCGTGATATTCCAAATGTTAGTGAAGAAGCTAAGAAGAACCTTGATGAAAATGGTATCGTAACAATTGGTACTGAAGTTAAAGAAGGAGATATCTTAGTTGGTAAAGTAACTCCTAAAGGAATGGCTGAGTTATCTAGTGAAGAGAAACTATTACATGCAATATTTGGTGAAAAAACTCGTGAAGTTAGAGATACATCACTTCGTGTACCACATGGTGGAGACGGTATTGTTCATGATATTAAAATCTATTCTCGTAAAGATAATGATGAACTACCAGCAGGTGTATCTAAAGTAATAAGAGTTTATATCATTCAAAAACGTAAGATCCAAGTAGGAGATAAAATGTCAGGTAGGCATGGTAATAAAGGTGTTATTTCTCTAATCTTACCTCAAGAAGATATGCCTTACTTACCAGACGGACGTCCAGTAGATATTATGCTTAATCCACAAGGTGTTCCATCTCGTATGAACCTAGGACAAATCCTAGAATTACATATGGGTATGGCTGCTAAAAAATTAGGTGTACATATCGCAACACCAGTCTTCGATGGTGCCCACATTTCTGACATTGAAGAAATCATGGCTGAAGCAGGAATGGACCCTGATGGTAAAACAGTTCTATATGATGGACGTACTGGTGAACCATTTGATAACCGTATTTCTGTTGGTGTAATGTACATGATTAAACTACACCACATGGTAGATGATAAACTACATGCTAGAAGTACTGGACCTTACTCCCTAGTAACTCAACAACCACTTGGAGGTAAAGCTCAATTTGGTGGACAAAGATTTGGTGAAATGGAAGTTTGGGCTCTATATGCTTATGGTGCTGCCTATACACTTCAAGAAATGATGACAGTTAAATCTGATGATGTTGTCGGACGTGTTAAAGTGTATGAATCAATAGTTAAAGGTGAAGAAATAAATCAAGCTGGTGTTCCTGAATCATTTAGAGTTTTAATGAAAGAATTCCAAGCCTTAGGATTAGATGTTTCAATTATTAACGAAGAAGGAGAATCTTTAGGATTAAAACAAATTGAAGAAAGTGATGATGAAGTAGAAGAAACACTAGATGAAGAGATTAATATTACACCTATTCCTAATACTAAAGTAGAAGATCAACAAGAGGAAGAAATAGATGATAACGATGATGAAGATGAGTTATTAGATATGGAAATAGATGAAGAATTAAATGAAGGAGATGATGAATAATGCTAGAAGTAAATAAATTTGATGCCATTAGAATTGGTATCGCTTCTCCTGAAAAAATTCGTGAATGGAGTTATGGTGAAGTAAAAAAACCAGAAACAATTAACTATCGTACTCTTCGTCCAGAACGTGATGGCTTATTCTGTGAAAAAATCTTTGGACCAACTAAAGATTATGAATGTGCTTGTGGAAAATATAAAAGAGTTCGTTATAAAAATATTGTTTGTGATCGTTGTGGTGTTGAAGTAACAAAATCTAAAGTAAGACGTGAGAGAATGGGACACATTGAACTTGCTAGCCCTGTCTCTCATATCTGGTTCTTTAAAGGTGTACCTTCAAGAATGGGACTTGTTCTTGATATGAGCCCAAGAGACCTTGAAGAAGTATTATACTTTGTCAGTTATGTAGTAATTGATAAAGGTAATGCTCCACTTGAAAATAAACAAACTCTATCTGAAAAAGAATATCGTGCTTATTATGAAAAATATGGTAACGGTTTTAAAGTAGGTATGGGTGCTGAAGCGATTAAAGAACTACTTAAAAAAGTAGATTTAAAACATGATATCGATGAAATCAATAAAGAACTAGAAACTGCTCAAGGACAAAAAAGAACAAGACTTCTAAAAAGACTAGATGTTCTTGATGCTTTCTACCGTTCTAATCAAAAACCAGAATGGATGATTCTAGATTGCATTCCTGTAATACCACCTGAACTTCGTCCTATGATTCAACTAGATGGTGGACGTTTTGCAACAAGTGACTTAAATGACTTATATCGTCGTGTTATTAACCGTAATAATCGTTTAAAGAAACTAATAGACTTAGGTGCTCCTGGTATTATCATTCAAAATGAAAAGAGAATGTTACAAGAAGCCGTTGATGCCCTATTCGATAATGGACGTCGTGGTAGAAGTGTAACAGGTGCTGGAAATAGAGCGTTAAAATCACTTTCTAGCATGTTAAAAGGTAAACAAGGACGTTTCCGTCAAAACCTATTAGGTAAACGTGTTGACTATTCAGGTCGTTCAGTTATCGTTGTAGGACCATCACTTAAGATGTATCAATGTGGAATTCCTAAAGAAATGGCTCTAGAATTATTTAAACCTCATGTTATTAATGGCTTAGTAGAAAGAGATATCGCTCATAATATCAAAGCTGCTAAACGTCTTATTGAAAATAGAGATCCAGTAGTTTGGGATATTGTAGAAGATGTAATTAAAGAACATCCTGTATTGTTAAACAGAGCGCCTACACTACATAGATTAGGTATCCAAGCATTTGAACCAATTCTAGTTGGTGGTAAAGCGATAAGACTACATCCATTAGTTTGTCCTGCTTTCAATGCTGACTTCGATGGAGACCAAATGGCAGTCCATGTACCACTATCAGAAGAAGCTCAAGCTGAAGCAAGAATGCTAATGTTAGGTTCAGGAAACATCTTAAAACCATCTGACGGAAAACCAATCGTTACTCCAGCTCAAGACATGGTATTAGGTAACTACTATATAACTATGGAAAAATCTGGAGAAGATGGAGAAGGTAGAATATTTAAAGACACAAATGAAGCTTTAATGGCTTATGAAAGACGTGAAATAACTCTTCATACAAGAATAGCCGTTCCTGTAGATTCATTTAAATATAAAATATTTACTTCATCTCAGAAAGGTAAATACTTAATAACAACTGTTGGTAAAATTAAATTCAATGAAATCTTACCAGATTCATTCCCATATATTAATGAGCCAACTGATGATAATATTCAAAACATTACTCCTAATAAGTATTTCTTACCTAAAGGAAGTAATATTAAAGAAGAAATTAGTAAAATGCCTCTAGTTAAACCTTTCGCTAAAGGAACATTAGAAAAAGTAATAGATCAAGTATTTAAACGTTATAAAACTACAGAAACATCAGAGATGCTTGATAAGATGAAAGACTTAGGTTTCTATTACTCAACTATTGCAGGTATTACTATCTCAATGAGTGATGTTGCAACAAGTGAACATAAACAAGAATATATTGACGAAGGACAAGCTTTAGTTAATAAAATCAATAAACAATATACTCGTGGTTTAATTACAGAAGAAGAACGTCATGAAAAAGTTATTGAAACATGGTACGGTGTTAAAGATAAAGTTCAAGCTGAACTTGAAGAAATATCTGAAAAACAAGTAGATAACCCAATCTTCATCATGATGCACTCTAAAGCACGTGGTAGTATTTCTCAGTTTACTCAAGTTGCTGGTATGCGTGGACTAATGCAAAAGCCAAATGGAGATCCAATTGAGATTCCAGTAACATCTAACTTTAAAGAAGGACTATCAGTATCAGAATTCTTCTTATCAACTCACTCTGCCAGAAAAGGTAGTGCTGATACCGCTTTAAAAACAGCAGACTCAGGTTACTTAACACGTCGTCTTGTTGATGTATCTCAAGATATCATCGTTAAAGAAGAAGACTGTGGAACTGAAGAAGGAATTGTTGCTCGTGATTTTGTTAACGAAAAAACAGGTGCTGTCATTGAAAGTCTATATGATCGTATCGTTGGTCGTTTTGCTAGTAAGAAAGTAATTAATCCTGAAACAAAAGAAGTAATTGTTGATAAAGATGAATATATTACAGAAGCTCTAGCAGATAAAATAATCGCTGCTGGAATTGAAGAAGTAGAAATTAGATCAATTCTTACATGTAATACTGAAAAAGGAGTTTGTCGTAAATGTTATGGTAAAAACCTTGCTACAGGTAATATCGTTGAAATTGGTGAAGCCGTTGGAGTTATGGCTGCTCAATCAATTGGTGAACCTGGTACACAGCTTACCATGCGTACATTCCATACAGGTGGAGTTGCCGGTGGTGAAGATATTACTCAAGGTCTTCCACGTGTTCAAGAACTATTCGAAGCACGTAATCCTAAAGGTAAAGCAACTATCGCTGAAATTGATGGTAAAGTTACAAAGATCGCTGAAGACCATGGTAAATACAAAATTAGTATTACAAACAAAGTTGAAACTAAAGAACACGTTACAAACTATGGTGCCAAACTTTGTATTGAAAAAGGCGATACCGTAAGTTGTGGAGATAAATTAACAGAAGGAGCTATCTCACCTAAAGAATTACTTGATGTAACAGATCCAATTACAACTCAAGAATACATATTGAAAGAAGTACAAAATACATATCGTTCTCAAGGTGTTGATATCGCTGATAAACATATTGAAATTATCGCTCGTCGTATGATTTCTAAGATTAGAATTGTTGAAGGAGGAGACACTAAATTCTTACCTGGATCTCTTGTAAACTTTAGAGAATTTACAGAAGGAAATAAAGAAGTAATAATTAGTGGTAGGCGTCCTGCTACAGGTCGTCCAGTACTACTTGGTATTACTAAAGCTTCTCTTGAAACAGACTCATTCTTATCAGCAGCATCATTCCAAGAGACAACAAGAATCTTAACAGATGCTGCAATTCATGGTAAAGTAGATCATCTTGAAGGATTAAAAGAAAATGTTCTAATTGGTAAACTAATACCTGCTGGAACTGGTCTTAAAAAATATCGTGATGTAGAGTACAGCTTAGAAGATGAATTTGCTGATGAAGAGCCATTAGAAAAATTAGAAGATGAATTTATGGAATAGTGTCAAATTTTATAAACACTATTCCTTTTTTTTATAACCTCTGTTACAATAATAAGAGAAGGGATTGGTTAAAATGCGTATAGGTGTAGATTTAGATGGCGTATTAAATGATGTTGCAGAATGGCATTTTGCCTGTGGTTCTAAATTCTGTTTAGAAAATAATATAAATCGTGGCTTTAATCCAAAAGGATATTATATGGAAGAGCAATTCTATTTAACTAGTGAAGAAAATATAGAATTTTGGCGCCAATATGTATTTGATCTTTTAATTGCTATACAACCTCGTTCATATGCAAGTGAAGTAATCCATAAACTTCGTAAAGCTGGCCATAAAATCATAATCCTATCAGCACGAGATAATCAATACCTAAATAATCAATATTCTGGTATGGCTGAGTATTATGTTAAGTCTTGGCTAAATAAATACAACATTGAATATGATGAGCTAATTGTCAATAGCAATAATAAAAGAGAAAAATGTTTAAGTATAGGCCTTGATTTGATGATAGAAGATAAAGCTAGTAATGTTAATGATATTGCCAAAATAATACCAGTTATGGTTTTTGATGCACCATATAACGGGAGTTGCAGTGGGAAAAATGTTATTAGAGTATATTCTTGGTATCAAATCTATCAAGAAATACTAAATAAATTTGCAGCTCTGGAAATAATTTAATAAGAGGTGATAAAGTGGGTAAATTAAATAATAGAGGATTCGGTATGAGTACCATGTTAATATTTATTGCTTTATTTATTATAGTACTAATTGCAATAATGGTACTAGCTTATAATAATGGTATTGAAAAAGACTCACCTAATCCAACATTAGAAAAGAAAAATGGTGTGTTTGTAACACCAAATAATGATGAAGAAATTGAGGAGGAATAAAAATGAAAAAAGTTGCAATTAATGGGTTTGGAAGAATAGGAAGATTAGCATTTAGATTATTAGATAATGATCCTGAAATGGAAGTAGTGGCTATTAATGATTTAACAGATGCAGAACAATTAGCATACCTACTTAAATATGATACATCTCATAGAAGATATAGAACAGATGAAATATCTTTTGAAGGAGATAACATTGTAGTAGGAGATAAAAAAATTAAAGTATATGCTGAAACAGATCCTAATCTATTACCTTGGAAAGATTTAGATATCGATATTGTCTTAGAATGTACTGGTAAATTTACGAGTGAGGAGAAAGCAATGGCTCATATCAATGCTGGTGCTAAAAAAGTAATTATCTCAGCCCCTGCTAAAGGAGATGTTAAAACTATTGTCTATAATGTTAATCATGATACATTAGAAGGTAGTGAAAAAATAATATCAGCAGCTAGTTGTACTACTAACTGTCTAGCTCCTGTTTTAAAAGTATTAGATGATAACTTTGGTATTAAACAAGGCTATATGACAACAGTACATGCTTATACAAATGACCAAGCAACCCTAGATGTAGCTCATAAAAAAGGAATCTATGCTCGTCGTGGTAGAGCAAGTGCTGCTAATATCGTTCCTGCCTCAACTGGAGCAGCTTCTGCTATTGGTAAAGTACTACCTAACCTTGAAGGAAAAATGGAAGGAACTGCTATGAGAGTTCCTGTAACTACAGGTTCAGTTGTTGACTTAGTATTAAAACTTAATAAAAATACAACTGTAGAAGAAATAAATGAAACTCTTAAAAATAATACTAATGAAACTCTAGGTTATACAACTGACCCAATCGTTTCAAGTGATACAATAGGCATGCACTATGGAAGCTTAGTTGATAGTCTATTAACTTCAATTAGTGAAGTAGATGGAGAACAACTAGTTAAAGTAGTAGCATGGTATGATAATGAAATGAGTTATACTGCACAAATGATTAGAGTTGCGAAATACGTTGCTAACCTATAAACACTAAAGATATGACAAAAGACATATCTTTTTTCTTTACTTTTATATTATTTAGATTATAATAAAATGAAAAGAGGTGTTTATAATGCATTATGAAATAGAAACAGAAGAAAAATATAAGTGTTTAAAATTAATAGAAGAATTAGAAGATAAAATAACAAATTTAGAAAATCAAGGATACGATTGTTCATACTATAAAGCAGGTATTGAAGTAATTAAAAATACAGAAAGATTTTTGAATTTTAAAAGAGATTGTGAAAAAACACCATATGAATATAAACTTAGAGACAATGTATATTGGGAATTAGAAGACCAATATAAAAAATATTTAAATATATTAGAGCAATATAAAAATAGTCTTATCATTGATAAAGAAAAGGATAAAGAATTAGAACAATTTATAGAAGTTGCAAAAAAACATATTAATTATGAAATAGATAAAGATCTATTAGATGAATATATTGAAAAACTATATTTAAATTTATCAACTATAATAAAAAAAGAAGACATAAAACCTTTAGCAAGTATAATTTATCGCACAATAAAAGTAGAATATAACGAAGCTTTTACTACTAAAATGTTAAGGCGTCTAAATGATAGTATTTATCCTATAAAAAGAACAAGTATTTTCTTTGTTATGCTAAATGAAGAATGCAACCAAGTAATATTAGAAGAAGTATATAAATTATTGTGTGAAGATTTAAAAAAATATAATATAAATTCATCAACAAAAAACTTTGATTCATACTTAATAGAAGAAATAGTAAAAAAAGATAATAAGGCTTGGATTCCTTTAGAAGAAAGAATTAAAATATCAACTAATAATTATATATCTAGTGAATTAGAGTCACCAATACAAAAAAATTCTGATAAATACAAATCATTACGACAAAAACTTCTATTGTTAAAAGAAAAACTATTAAGAAAAATTAATAATATAAATAATAATACTCAGATTCCTTTAAGAGAGATGATAAAAAATATTACAAATGATGAAGATTTAAACACTATAGCTGTGAAATCAACAGAAGCTGTTGGAAGTGTACCAGGTATATATAGAACAGCAGTAAAAAGAGTATCAACGTTTGGTGTTATAGATTCATCTATTAATAAATATTATGGAGAGCCCATAGAAGAGGCACAAATGATACCTGAAACAATATTTGTTGAATATAATCCAAATAATAAAGGTATAGCAATAGAAGTAGTTACAGGTAGAATAATACCAGTTGTAGTAAGCTCTTTGGTAAAGGCAAAAGAACTACCACCTCTATTCATAGAGTTAAATAAAGATGGAAAATTTGATAGTCACTGGTTTCCATGTCCTGGTGAATTAAAATCATATTTAAATCTTGATAAAGAAAATTTAAATAAACAACTAGATATATGGGAATATGAGGGAAAAAAAGCAATATATCATAAGTTAATAACAAAAGAAGAGATATCTTATCAAAAAGTTTTAAAATAAGATCGACATCTCTTTTTTCTTTTACATTACAAAAATGTTAGAGAAGACTATATTGAAAAAAAACAAGAAAAATACTACAATATTATTAGGAGGATTAGATATGAAAAAAACAATTAAAGATTTAAATATTGATAATAAAAAAGTAATAATTAGATGTGATTTTAATGTACCAATTAAAGATGGAAAGATTACTGATGATACGAGAATAGTAAAGAGTTTACCTACTATTAAATACTCTATAGAACATAATGCTAAAATAATATTAATGTCTCATTTAGGTAGAGTAAAAACAGAAGAAGATAAAGTTAAGAATGATTTATCTGTAGTCGCTACTAGATTAAGCGAACTATTAGATAAAAATGTAACATTTATTAATGCTACTAGAGGAGTAGAATTAGAGCAAGCTATTGCAAATATGAACGATAAAGATATTATTCTAATGCAAAATACTCGTTATGAAGATTTAGATGGTAAAAAAGAAAGTGGCTGTAATATGGAACTTGCTAAATACTGGGCAAGTTTAGGTGATATCTTTATTAATGATGCTTTTGGCACTCTTCATCGTGCCCATGCTTCAAACGTTGGTATAAGTACCTATCTACCTAGTTGTGTAGGATTACTTGTTGAAAAAGAACTAAGTGCTTTATCTTATCTTTTTGAACCTGATAGACCATTTATGATAATTTTAGGTGGTGCTAAGGTAAGTGATAAGATAGGACTAATTGAAAACTTACTACCTAAATGTGATAAAATTCTAATTGGTGGAGGTATGGCATTTACATTCTTAAAATCAGAAGGTTATAATATTGGTAACTCTCTATTAGATGAAGAAGCTCTTGACTTCTGTAAAAAAATACTAAAAGAAAATGAAGATAAGATCATCCTACCAGTAGATGTAGTTTGTAATGATAAATATGAGGATACAGAAGGTACCGTTAAAGATATAACGGAACTAACTGATAGTGAGATGGGCTTAGACATTGGTCCTAATACCGTTAATATCTTTAAAAATAATTTAGCAAGTGCTAAAACAGTTATGTGGAATGGACCACTTGGTGTTTATGAATTTAAAAATTATGTAAAAGGAACAAATGATGTTCTAACTTACTTAACAGAAATTGATGCTAAAACAGTACTTGGTGGAGGAGATATCGTTGCCGCTGCCTCATCTTGTAACGTAACTGATAAACTATATCATATCTCAACAGGCGGTGGTGCTACTTTAGAATATCTTGAAGGAAAAGAACTACCAGGACTAAAAAATATACCTGAAAAATAAAATATTACTAAAGGAGGAAAAATTATGAGAATAGGTCTATTTACAGATGCATATGTACCTTCTGTCAATGGTGTTGTAACAAGTGTTGAAACTCTAAAGAAAGCTCTTGAACAGAAAGGTCATACTGTCTATGTAGTTACAGTAGGACAAGATAGTAAGACCTATGACTATAATGAAAAAGAAAAAATACTAAGGATCCCAGGCATTCCCTTAGGAATTTATGATTATAGAATGTCTAGTATCTATCCTTTAAAAGTAATAAATAAAATTAAGTCATGGGACTTAGAAATAATTCATTCACATACAGAACTTAGTATGGGAATATTTGCAAGACTTTTCGCTAAACAATATAATATTCCCCTAGTTCATACTTATCACACAATGTATAAAGACTATACGTGGTATGTTTCTAGAAATATTAAGTTTTTTGATATGGGTTGCAAGAAAGCTGTTGAATATTTAAGTAAATTCTATTGTGATAACACAGCCGACGCCTTCATAGTTCCAACCGTAAAGACCTATCATTTATTTAGAGATGAATATCATTATGATAAAGATATATATATTGTTCCAACAGGAGTAGATGCTTCAAGATTTTATAAAGAAAATAGTGACAAATTAAAAGTAACACGTTTAAGGCGTTATCTAGGCTATAAAAGAAAAGACTTTGTTATGTTATTTGTAGGACGACTTGCTCAGGAGAAAAATGTTCCTTTCCTTTTTGATATTATTGAAAAGTCTAAGAATAAGAATATTAAACTCCTAATAGTAGGTTATGGCCCAGATGAAGAGAAATACAAAAAAGAAGTTGAAGAAAGAGGGCTTAAAGATAGAATAAAATTTACAGGAAAAGTAGCTTGGGTTGATATGCCAAATTACTATCATGTAAGTAATGCCTTTATAACTGCTTCAACTACAGAAACACAAGGCCTAACAGTAATAGAAGCCCTAGCAGCTTCACTTCCGGTAATCTGCATTGATGATGATGCCTTTAAAAGTGCTGTAGTAGATAACTTTAATGGACGTATTTTTAAAGATGAAAAAGAATGCTTAGAAATAGTAGAGGAATTATCTACTAATAAATTAGAACTAGAAAACTTAACTGATAAAGCAGAAGGTTCTGTTAAGAAATATTCATTATCATCTTTTGCTGACTCTGTCTTAGAAGTTTATAAAGTAGCGATTACTAAACATAATAAAAAACAATCTTTATCAACAAGACTTGTGGAAAAACTAAAAAACAAATGGAAGGATGGAAAGAAAAATGATAGTAGCCTTAAATCACAAGAGTAATTTTACGAAAGATGAGATATTAAAGTACTTAGAAGATTATAAAAACTTAAATACCTATAATCATGAAATGATTTTAATACCTAGTGTCTGTTATTTACCATTAATACCTAATAACATAACCTATGCTTCACAAGATGTAAGTAGTAAAACAATGGGAGCTTATACAGGAGAAGTTACTGCAAAAGCCATTAAATCATTGGGTGCAGTTTACACCTTAATTAACCATAGCGAAAGAACTACTAAGATGAATGAAAATCTTGAGATAAGTAAACAAAAATTAGAACAAGCTTTCTCTAATGACTTAATACCAATTATCTGTATAGGGGATACTAAAGAAGAACATGAAAGTGGAGAATATGTTGAGAAAATAAAAAAAGATATGGATTATCTACTAAGTGATATAGATAAATCTAAAGACTTTATTATTGCCTATGAACCTATTTTTGCAATAGGTACAGGTATTGTTCCAACTAATGACGATATTGAAAAAGTAACTACTATGTTAAAAGAAACATATCATAAGAAAGTATTATATGGTGGTAGTGCTAATGAAAATAACATTGATGAATTAAAGATGGTAAAAAATATAGATGGTTTTCTGCTAGGAGGAATATCTTTAAAACTTCCTTCTTTACAAGAGTTTCTTGATAAGTTACAATAGTAAGCTAAGGAAGTGAAAATATGTCTAATTTAGAAGAATTAATAAAGATAAGAAATGAATCTATTAAACAACAAGAACAATATTTAGAAGAGATAGAAAAATTTATAAAAGAGTTTAGTACTACTTATTATCAAGAATATATTAATAAAAATCTATCTGTAGATGCTAATAAACGTCCAATGTCTGATCTTGCAATTGCTTTTGATAATGAAAAAATAATTAGAAGTGACAGTTATATTCAAGGAAAAGCCTTTTTTAATTGGGCTAGGCAACTAACTGACAGTAATATTAATCGTGATGTTCTATGTAAATATGTAAGATTAGAAGATGATGATGTTAATTATATAATTGCAGTACAAGCAATAGATACTAATGAAGAAAATAAAGAATATTTGTTTATCCGTCCTTCGTACATAAAAGAATTAGCAGAACAAGATAATTTAAGTTTTGAAATAACAAAACCAAATTATGATGATGGTATCACTACTAGAATATATATTGTTAGTGCTATGATACCTAAATTAGAATTAGATAAACATAAAGTTTTAAAGAAGAAAAATTAAAACTTTTTTCTTTTTCGACAAAATCTCTCTTTTTTTACTCTATCAAAATTTCCTTATCTGTTATATAATTAAGATGCGTGGTAGTATATGGAAGGAGAGAAAATGAAAAAGACCAACGTATTAATGATTGATGATAATATTGAACTAGTTAAAATGGTGAAGGAGTACTTTAAAGATAATAAAGAAATAGAAGTCACTTTAACTGCAAATGATGGAGTAGAAGGATTAAACCTAATAGAAAATAATCAGGAAGATTATGATGTAATTATTCTTGACCTTATTATGCCTAATAAAGATGGTATGAGTGTACTAAAAGATATGAAAGAAAAGAAACTAGATAAGAAAGTAATAGTCCTAACTTCTTTTAATACAGGTGAGGTTATAAGAGAAGCTAGTGAATTAGGAGTTAGTTACTTTATCTTAAAGCCCTTTGAATTAACTGAACTAGAAAAGAGAATATTAGAATGCAGCAGTAAAAATGATTATGATAAGAAAACTATTGATATGAAATATAATAACTTACAAGTATCAATAACCAAGATTTTACATGAGTTAGGTGTTCCCTCACATATTAAAGGTTACCAATATATAAGAGAAGGCATTACTGTTCTATATGAACATCCTGAAGTAATAGGGGGAATTACTAAAGAACTATATCCTGATATAGCAGAGAAGTTTGATACAACTGTTTCTCGTGTAGAACGTGCCATAAGACATGCAATTGAAGTAAGTTGGAATAGAGGTAATTGGCAGTTAATGGAAGATATCTTTGGACATAGTGTTGATATTGATAAAGCTAAACCAACTAATTCAGAATTTATTGTCACAGTCGCAGATAAACTTCGTCTTGAATTTCATCAAGATGCAATTAGGCAGTAAAAACTATTAAGACGAGCAGTAGTAGTCTTTTTATTTTGCTTTCATTTAAAAACAATTAATGGTATAATTAAAACAACGAATAAGTGGGTGATGTTATGAAAATTAATAGTAAAAAAATGAAGTGTTTATCAAAAATTACTAACTCACTATATAAAGAATTTAAAATAGATTTTTTATATCATTCTAATCATTTAGAGGGAAGTACTTTCTCTAAAGATGAATTAGAAAAATTATTAACTGAAAAGAAAGTTGAAGGTAGCCACTCCCTAGACGATATAATTGAAACAAAGAACTCTTTAGAAGTATTTGACCAAGTAATTAATGATAGTGGAGAAAAATTAAATAAGTTTATGTTATTTAATTGGCACAAACTACTAAAAAAAGGAACAGTTGATGATGAGATACACAATATTGGTATGTGGAAAAAATATGAAAACAAATTAAGAGGTGTAGATTTAAAATTAGCATTACCAATTGAAGTTGATAACTTAATGTTTAATTTATTATCTGATTATAACGAATTAGAAACAGTTACTTTAAAAGATATAGCAGATTTTCATTATAAATTTGAAAAAATTCATCCTTTCCAAGATGGTAATGGTAGAATAGGTAGATTTATTATTCTAAAACAATGCTTAGAATGCAATATTGACTTAATCGCTATAGATGACAAATATGATGATGAATATAGAAATGCTTTATATAAAGCCCAAAAAACAGATGATAGTGAAGATTTAGTAATAGTATTTAAAAAGTGTCAAAAAAGATTAGATGAAAAATTAGAAAAGTATAAAAGTCTTTTAGAACAAGTAGATGTTGATATGCAAAATTAATTTTAAAGGTGTTAGATGTAAGATATAAGCTGTAGAATTATAATATGATTTTATGGCTTTTTCTTTTTTAAAATATTGACTAAACAAAAGAATAAATATATACTTATATTAGAAGATGTGGGAGGTGACTACACTAAATGGAACGAAAAATTAATAAATTCTTATTAAAATGGAAAACGGACTTAATAAGAAAACCGCTATTAATTATTGGAACAAGACAAGTAGGTAAGACTTATATAGCCTTAGACTTTGGTAAAACTAACTATCAGTATGTCGCTTACTTTAATACTGACCATAATACTATCCTAAAAGACTTGTTTAAAAAAGAAAGGTCTATTACAAGACTAGCAGAAACCTTAAGCATAATATCAGAAGTTCCTATCATTAAAAATGATACCTTATTAATCTTTGATAATGTTATAGATGAAGAAATTATTAAAGGTATAAAGCTATTTGGCTATGATCAAAATGATTATCATGTTATTGCTATAACATCTAGTAAAGATTCTCTACTAAAGTTTAGAGGAGAAGAATTCCAATATAAAATCATGACCGAAATGGATTATGAAGAATTCTTGTGGGCTATTGGAGAAAAAGAAGTAGCAGAGAAGATAAGATATGCTTATGATAATCATAGAAGTTGTAGTGTTCATACTAAAGCATTAGATTATTTCTATGATTACTTAATAACAGGAGGTCTTCCTGAAGTAGTAGAAGCTTTTGCCACTAATAAGCACTATGGATACCTAGATAGTATTAAAGAAAGAGTCTTTGATATAAATAAAAGTGAACTACTAAATAGTAAAAACCTAATAGATATAGAACGTGGTATTGAAGTAATGGAAAGTATTCCTAAACAATTAGAAAAAGAAAATAAAAAATTTCAATATGGTATCTTAGGCTATGGAAGACGTGCTAAAGAATTTGAAAACTCTATTAACTTCCTTGTAACTAATCAATTAGTCTATCGTTCATATAAAATAAGAGTAGCAAAGTCTCCTTTATCTAGTTGCAGAGAACTTGATAGTTTTAAATTATATCTTCCAGATGATGGACTTCTAAGTATGAGATATAACTTAACTAAAGATAGATTAAAGGTAGATGAAAATGTTAAACAAGCCCTATACGAAAATCATATCGCTCATACTTTAGTAGAATCAGGTTATTCTCTATATTACTATCAATCAGAAGGAAAAGCCGAAGTTAACTTTGTTATTCAAAATAGAATGGGTAAGATTATTCCTATAGAACTTGCTACTAAACAAGGTTCTAAAGTAAAGAGTCTATCAGTCTTTATGAAAAAATATATTGTAACAGATGCTTACCGTATTACTGAGAATAATTTCTCAAGTAAGAAAAATGTTAGGTATTTACCTATTTATGCAATATTCTGTTTAAATGAACAGTTATATTAGAAAGCAGTGCTTAATATGTGGAATAAGAAAGATTTAGAAGATAAATTAAAATATTTAAATGAACTATCTAGAAATACAAAAGATGAAAATTCCAGATATTACATTTTCAAAGATAGAGAAATGATAATAGAAATGATAGAACTCTTAAAAGGAAGAAAATTAACAATATATAATAACCCAATATTATATAAACAAAAATTAGCTTTGAATAAAGAAAGAAAAAACTATAAAGACATAGAAGTAATAACTTTTGGTAATATAAAAGAAGATTTAAGGTTTTGTTTTTCTCTTTGTAAAAATATAGTATTGCATTCTACGAATATTATTAATAATGGTAATAGAAAAATAGCAAAAGATGAGCAAGAATGTATAAATAATATTGTAAGTTTTACTGATAAATTATCTGATGAAGAACTGAAAAAAGAAATATTTGCCATTTTAGAAAAGAAAGATCATATTTTATTTAATGATTATTTTGAACAAATAAAAATAGGACAAGCCTATAATCTTTCTACTTTTCGTGAATCATATATTGCTTCTTGCTATAGTATGCCAGAACTTTTATTACATGAGATAATTCATTCAATAGATATGAAAAGAAATGGTCATTTTATAAATTGTTATCCTTTAAGTCAAGAAGTACCAAGTTATGCTATGCAAATATATTGTTCTATTAAAGAAAATAACATAAATGCTCTTAATGGTATTGTAAATATATCGCTAGCTGCCATACTTTGTTCTCATAATCTTGATATAAGAAATTTTTCATTAGATCAAATTAAAAAGTTAGATTTTAATAATATTAGTAATAAAGGTATAGATGTAATGAACTATTTATTAGTAGTTAAAAACTATTTAATAGCATTAATTGTTGCTAGGAAAATATTAGACAATGAAGAAAAGGGCTTAACAGAATATAAAGAAATATTAGATACAAGATTTCCTAGAGGTGAAATACCTGATTATAGTAGATGGGGAATTACTAATGATGATATAATAGATTGTAGTAAGAATTTAGATAAATATTTTAGTGAATATCAAAAAGAAAGAGGAGGGAAAAGTATATGAAAAAAGTATTATTAACAATTATAGATGGTTTTGGATATAGAGAAGAAAAGAAAGGTAATGCTGTTATTGCCGCTAATCCAGAAAATATTATAAATTTATGGAAAGAATATCCCCATACTACATTGGAAGCAAGTGGTGAAGCAGTAGGACTTCCTGCTGGACAAATGGGTAATAGTGAAGTAGGACATTTAAATATAGGAGCAGGGCGTGTTGTTGATCAACCTCTTATGCAAATTAATCATGCTATTGAAGATGGTAGTTTCCTTAAAAATGAAGTTCTATTAAATATCATTAATCACTGTAAAGAAAATAATTCAAACCTACATTTATTTGGACTATTAAGTGATGGAGGAGTTCATTCTCATATTAATCACTTCTTCGCCATGTTAGACTTATGTAAAAAAGAAAACTTTCATAATGTCTATGTTCATGCTTTTCTAGATGGTAGAGATACTCTACCTGATGTCGCTCTTAAATTCTTAGATGAATTAACTAATAAATTAAATGAACTAGGCTTTGGTAAGTTAGCAGATATTTCTGGAAGATATTATTCTATGGATAGAGAAAGAATGTGGAATGTTACTAAGAAGTATTATGATTTATTAGTACATGGAGAGGGACCAAAAATAGATTCATATAAAGATTATATAGAAGATTCATATAAACAAAATATTATGGATGAATTTATTGTTCCTGCTAAATTAATAGATGATGGAACTCTAAAAGAAAATGATGGTATGGTAATGCTTAACTTTAGACCAGATCGTATTACGCAAACATTCACGGCTCTTACTAATAAAGACTTTAAAGAGTTCCCAAGAGTAGATTTTAAAAATGTAAAACTAGTTACGATGATGACACCAGAACATACTGTTATCGCTACTCCTGCTTTCCCACCAATGCATCTAACTAATACATTAGGAGAATATGCTGCATCAAGGGGGCTAAAAATACTAAGAATAGCCGAAGCTAGTAAATATCCTCATGTTACTTACTTCTTTGATGGCGGAGAGGAAAAAGATATTCCTAATACAGATAAAATAATCATTCCAAGAAAAGATGTAGCAACTTATGATATGTATCCTGCTATGAGTGCATATGAAGTAACAGATAAACTAATAGAAGTAATGGATAAATACGATTTAATCATTTTAAACTTTGCTAACTGTGATATGGTAGGACATACTGGTAAATTTGATAAAGTAGTAGAAGCTGTAAAAGCTGTTAATGAAAATGTTGGCAGACTATATGAAGCGAGTAAAGAAAAAAACTTTACCATGTTTATAACAGCGGACCATGGTAACTCTGAAATTATGGAAGATGATAAAGGAGAAGTTATAACTGCCCATACAACTAGTCCTGTTCCATTTATTATTACAGACCATAATATTAAAGAAATAAAAACAGGTAAATTAGGAGATATCGCTCCTACAATACTAAAATATATGGATATAGAAAAGCCAAAAGAAATGACAGGAAATAACTTGATTTAGTTTGTTAAATAAGCTATCCTATAAATAGGAGGGTTTAATTATGACAGATGAAGAACTAAAATCATATGAAGATAAGTTATTAGAGTTAAAAGTAAGTAGAGGAAAATTAATTAGACAAAGAAAAAAATTACTCGAAGATGATAATGTGAAAAAATATCTTGGTATAGAAATAGAACTTGATTCATCTGCTAAAGAAGCAATGACTTTACAAGGTATAATACTAGTAGAACGACAAGAAAGGTGTCCTCATCCTGCTTGGTACTTTGAAAATGGTTTTACTGATAGACACGAAGGTAGAACCTATTGGACTTGTAAATGTGTCGCTTGTGGAAAAAGATTAGAAGAAGTTCGTAGTAGAGATTATCCGAACGATAGAGTTATATGGGATGAATGTATTATGGGAGATCCTACTGAAAGTAAACTATCTTATAAAGAAGTAGCAGATAAATGGGTTGAATTTATGGAAAACTTTTCTAGTGAAGATAAGTCCATTGAAGAAAAAGGAAAAGTATTTACTAAAATGATGAACCCAGTAAAGTAACCAGCAATGGTTATTTTTTTATATATAAGGAAATTGCGTTTTTAATGAATAAAATCGAAAATATGTATTGACAAACGTATCTTCTAGA
>CALVQY010000017.1 GCA_944358355.1 uncultured Bacilli bacterium
AAAACTATGACTTTAATCATAGTTAGTTAATATAAATCTAAAAATATTTTTTAAGATATTTTAACCTATTTTTTCCAGGTTGTTAATTTAATTTTGAAAATTATCTAAGTTTTAACATTAAATAAATTGTAATTTAACAATTATTTACTTTTCCCATTTTTACACCCTCTATTCTACTTATTTAGAATATCATAGGTAATTAACTTTTTTCCAGTATAATCGGTTTTTTTGCTCAAAAAAGCTCTAGAATCTTAAATATATAAAGGTTCTAGGGCTTTTTAACTTTTTTTTCATTATTTTATCCTGGCTTTTCTTTTTCTCTAATTTACATCTTCCATAATCCATGTTATAATCAAAATAAGAGAATAATAGGGAGAGTGGTCTTAGTGAATAATGATAATATACTAACAACAAAACTAACATTAGAAACTAAACAAGAATTAAATAACATAAATACGCTTATTGATAGCAATATCATTAAAGAAGAGTTTATGAACGCTTATATAACAATAATAGAACAACTATTAAGTCATTTTAATCAACTATTAATTAAAGTAGAAGATGTTTTAGAAAAAAATAGTGTTGATACTATAAAAACAAGCAAAGAAAAAATAGCAGAAGAATTTACTAACATTAAAAATAAAAAAGCTAACTATAATCAAGAAATGATAATAGATATCTATAATAAAATCTTAGAACAGTATAAAAATCTAGAAAAAATGAGTAAAGAAGCATTAAGTAATAATACCATAGATATAGATGCTATTAATGACTTAAAAACTAAAATAAATAATAATTTAGATAAAATAAATAATCTAAATCTTGATTCTAAAACTTTAGAAGAGTTAAAAAAAGCTTACACTACTTTATTAAATAATAGTAATGATAAAACAAGACTTACAGATTTCTTTACTAAAACAAACAATATCTTAAACGCTAATAATACTGATACTGGTAAAAATATCAATGGTATTAAATCATTTGACTTATTCGCTAAGATAAATGATCAAATAATAGATTCGTCATATACGAAAAAAGGTGATTTAACCTATGCCTTATATACTCTTGAAAATAAAGAAACATATTATGCAATTATAAAAAAAGAAGAAGATATCTTAATACTGGATCAACAGTTTTCTAATCTTCCTAATTTAACTTTAAAAAAAGAAGACATTATTAAAGCTTGTAGAACCATAATAAATAATGCAGGTATTTACTATAGCATTAACGAATTTATGCGTCATATCGAAATGAGTTATAAGACGAAAATGACTAAAGAAATAGATGATATTATTCTTAAATATAAAAGGCGCCTAGCATCATTTGAGACTATTTTAAAAGCTCAGTTTAACTTTATAGACTCTGTATCATTACTTGTAAATCATAAAGAGTGTGAAGCTTTTCCTAATATTACTTATAACGATGTAGAACTAAAAGATTACTTCCAAGAAGTAGCAGTTTCATCTATAGAAAAAGAAATTGAAAATATAATTATAAATATCTTCCTAAATGATAAAGTAAAGACTAATCTTGACACTCTAACTGTATTAAAGACTCTATATGAAGAAGATACCTTAAAAGAATTATTAAATATTAAGAAAGAAGAGACTAAAAAGGAACCTGTAACTGTTAATACAGAAGAAAATATTCCTAAAGAAGTTCCTACTACTAATAACATAACAACTAACTATGAAAAAGTAACTAACTATTTAAATAGTAGAGTTAAAGAATTGAATCTCTTAATAACTAGTCCTAAAATAAATATCACTATAACAAAAGAAGAAGATCCTCTATATAAAGATATTAATACCGTTTTAGATTTACATACAGCCTTAATAATATGTGATAAAGTATATCAACAAGGGCAAGGACTATTCGCTGTTACTGACTACTTAAAAACAGGTCAAGTTATGAAATTCACTTCAAACTATGGCGCTAGGTCTCTTGCAACTACTGTTGATAGAACAAACTATTTAAAAATATTACTTGCTAATATGATTAAAGAATTTACTATAAGTAATAGAAAAAAAGGTGATCAAGCCTACTTTAATAAAATGCAACCTATCTTTAATTTTGTAAATAACATCTTATCTAAAGATAATTTAACCGTAGATTCTATGATAAATTTGTTACTTGAAAACGAAGAAGTATTAAGCGCTGCTATTACCAATTTTGATTACGCTTATTTAGATAATAATTCAAACTTATCCAATCTTTTAACAAAATCTCTTGAATATGCTAAATCAACTAATAATGCTTCTGCTATAAAAATCGATAACATCTTAAGAGAATTAAAAAAATAAAATATTTATTTCGTTGATATTACTGGGTTTGAAGCCGTTTACGAAAACTCGTACTTGTAACTTTCTAACTTTTATTATATATTGTTATTGGGAATGAAAAATTCCTAGTCATCTAACTCTCTTTACCATCTTATTTTGTTTAAGTCGCCCAAATTATAAACAAAAAAAGTAGAGTAGATGACTTTTTGATTTAGACTATAGTAACAGTTTTTCTTGGCAAAACTGTTATTTTAATATATAATAAAGAAAGAGAAGGGACTGATATTATATGATTATTAATAGACCAAAGGGAACAGTTGATATAACTGATAGAGATGCAAAGATTTGGAAATATGTTGATATGGTAATAGATAGTGTTATGGAAAAATATAACTATAACTATATTAGAACACCTATATTTGAAAATAGTGAAGTTTTTCACCGTGGTATAGGAGAAACTACAGATATAGTTACTAAAGAAACATATGATTTTAAAGATAGAGGGGAAAGATCACTAACTTTAAGACCAGAAGGCACAGCAGGAGTTGTTAGAAGCTATATTGAAAATAAAATGTATGGTACTCATAACTTGCCAGTTAAAGTATATTATAATGGTACAATGTATCGTTATGAAAGACCACAATTAGGTCGTAATAGAGAACTTACTCAATATGGAGTTGAAGTATTAGGAAGTAAAGATCCTATGATTGATGCTGAAGTTATTTCTATGGCTTTAAACGTTAATAAAGCATTAGGACTAAAAGGTAATAAAGCCCATGTTAATAGTTTAGGAGATAAAGAATCACGTGATAACTATAGAAAAGCTTTAAAAGATTATTTTCGTCCACACTTAGATGATTTATGTGATGACTGTAAAGCCCGTTTTGAGAAGAACCCTTTACGTATTATTGATTGTAAAGTAGATAATAATAAAGACTATTTCAAGAAAGTACCTAGTATTTTAGATTATCTTAATAAAGAAAGTAAAGAATATTTTGATAAAGTATGTGAATATCTAGATATTTTAAAAGTAGATTATGTTATTGATGATAAAATAGTTAGAGGACTAGACTACTATAATCATACTGTTTTTGAAATACTTGCTGATATTCCTTCATTTGGTAATGCCAATACTCTTGGTGGTGGTGGCCGTTATGATGGCCTAGTTAGTGAATTAGGTGGCCCTGAAACATCATGTGTAGGTTATGCCGTAGGTATAGATAGAGTAGTTATGGCCTTAAAAGAAGAAAAGGTAGATATTCCTATAAAAGAAAATGTTGATGCTTATATTCTATATGTAAATGAAGATGAAAAGAAAAATGCCGTTTATATAGCAGATGAACTAAGAAGAGCAGGTTATGTTGTTGAAACAGATTATAATAATAAAAGCTTAAAAGCCCAATTTAAAAGAGCTGATTACTTTGGCAGTAGTTACTTAATCATATTAAATAGTGATGATTTAAATGAAGGTGTTGTTACTATTAAAAATAATAAAACTAAAGAAGAAGAAAAAGTAGAAATGGAATATCTAATCTATTACTTTGATGAACATATAGATGATAATTTTATAGATAATGATGAAGACTGCAATTGTTCTGACTGTTCTTGCCATAATCATGAAAAAGAGGTGTAATTAATGAAAAAAATATTTTTTAAAGATTTAGAAAACTATTTTGATAAAGAAATAGAAATTAGTGGATTTGTAGAAAATATTAGAAATATAAAATGGGTACAATTTCTAGTACTTAGAGATTCAACAGATAAAGTTCAAGTAACTATTGAAAAAAGTGAAG
This sequence comes from uncultured Bacilli bacterium, assembly GCA_944358355.1. GTDB lineage: Bacteria > Bacillota_I > Bacilli_A > RF39 > UBA660 > Onthousia. The sequence goes on from CALVQY010000017.1 coordinate 4,076, forward strand.
AAGCTAATAAAGAAATGGCAGACCTTGTAAATAATCTAACAGTAGAATCTACTATTAAAGTAACAGGAACCCTAAAGAAAAATGACAATGTTAGATTAAGAGGAATGGAATTTATACCTACTAAAATAGAGGTTACTAGTACAAGTGATGCTGAACTTCCAATAAATATCCATGATAAAGAAGCACAATTAATAGATCAAAGATTAGATTATAGATGGTTAGATTTAAGGAACGAATATAACTTTAATATCTTTAAAATTCAAAGTGATTTAGTTAAATATATGAGAGAATATCTATATAACAATGACTTTACAGAAATTCATACTCCAAAATTAATTGGTGCTGCTTCAGAAAGTGGTTCTGAAGTATTTGAAGTAAAATACTTTGATCGTAAAGCCTATCTTGCTCAGTCACCTCAATTTTATAAACAAATGGCTATGGCTAGTGGTTATGATAGAGTCTTTGAAGTAGCTCCTGTATTTCGGGCAGAAAACTCTAATACTAATCGTCATACTACTGAATTTACTGGCTTTGATCTTGAATTTGCATATATTGATTCTTATCGTGATGTTATGGATTTAGAAGAAGAATTATTAACTTATGCTTTAACTAAATTAAATGAAAAATATGGAGAAAAAGTTAAAGAAATATATGGTAAAGAAATAGTTGTTCCTAAAGTTAAATTTCCAAGAATAAAATTAAGTGATTTATATCTTGAACTTGAAAAAAGATATGATTATAAAATAGATGATAGTGAGAAAAATGATTTAACTACAGAAGCAGAGCGTTTATCATATAAATATGCAATGGAAGAGTTTGGTTCTGAATTTATCTTTGTTACAGATTTTCCTAAAGATAAACGTGCTTTCTATCATATGAGAAAAAATGATGTTCCTGAAGGTTACGATTTAATATATAGAGGAGTTGAAATAACAACAGGTGCCCAGCGTGAACATCGTTATGATGTATTAAAAAAACAAGCTGAAGAAAAAGGTTTGGATAAAGATATAGAGTTTTACTTAGAATTCTTTAAATACGGTTGTCCACCTCATGGTGGCTTTGGTCTTGGAATAGATCGTTTAACAATGCTTGTTTTAGGAATTCCTTCAATTAAAGAATCTATGATGATATTTAGAGGTCCTAATCGTTTAACCCCATAAGAAAAAACATTATAGATAAACAACTCTGCTATAAAGCACTGGATATACGAAAACTAAGATTTATTCCAATGTTATTAACTTAAGAGAAAAGAAGACGGATTTAAAAAAACTGTCTTTTTTTGATATAATTAAGGTAGATAAAAAGGTGGTAGTAATATTGAAATATAGTAAGTATTTTGTAACAAATACAAAAAATATTATTTATACAAAAGAAAGCAAGGAAAAATATAAAAACAAAAAGAATTACTTTACAAGAGATAGAAAAATGCCATTTGATAAAGTAGTACTTTATGGATTAAATAAGAAAGGAATAACAAGTAAAATGGAAATAGAAGACTTTACTGATTTAATAAATTCTGTAGATGTATCATATCCAGCAGTATTGAAACAAAGGTTAAAACTAAACGGAAAAATATATTTAGATATAATGCAAACAAATTTAGTGGATCTTTATGAAAAATTTACAGAGGATGTAAAATTATTTCATGGGTATATATTAACAGCGATAGATGGAAGTGATTTTGAAATACCTAATACCAAAAAAACAAGGGAAGAATTTAATGAGTATCATGAAGAAGAATTAGTTGCAAGAGCGACAATTTCTAATATGTTCGATGTATTAAATCATTATGTCATGGATACAATTATAGAAAAGTTCGATTATTCTGAAAGAAAAATGGCATATGAACATTTTGAAACAATAAAAAAGCTAGGATTAAAATATCCAATTATAAGAACTGGAGACAGAGGATACTCTGGGATAGTTGATATTTATTATTCTTTAAAGAGTGACGATAAGTTTGTATATAGACTCAAAAAAAGTGATTTCAAAAAGTATATTCAGAATATGAAAACAAATGATGAAATTATAACAATACCATATCAATATGATCGAGTACGATATTATAAAGAAGAATGCCCCGAGTTTTATAAAATTATGGAAGAAACAAAAGAAGATATTAAAGTTAGAATAGTAAAAATCAATGATAAGGATGGAGAAGAAATTGTATTAGTTACTAACTTAGAGGAAGACAAGTTCGACTACAATACAATGATAGAACTTTATAAATTAAGATGGGAAATAGAAATAAGTTATCATTTGTTAAAAGAAAGTTTAAAAATAGAAACGATAACTAGCAGTTTTAAAACAATTATTGAACAAGATATATATTCACAAATGTTAGCATTTAATATTATAAGTGCATTTGCTAATGATGCTCAAAAAGAAATAGATCAAACTAAATACAAAAATGAAATGAAAATAAATATGAATATGGCAATAGGATTTGTTAAAAAAACACTTATCTTAATTATCATTGAAGAAGATAGAAATAAACAAGACGAAATGTTTGAATTATTAATGAAAAAGATTCCAAAATACATAGTTCCAGTAAAAAAAGATAGGCATTATCCCAGAAATAAAAATAAGAAAAATAAATATTCCATAAATAAAAGAAAGTCTTTTTAATTACATGAAATTTTTTAATACAAATATAATTTGTATAGTTTTAACTTGTAATAATTTATCTTATCAACTATTAAAAGGACAAGAATTGTATATTTCTCGTCCTTTTTGAAGCCCATATGGTTCTTAAGTTAATAACATTGGATTTATTCTTAGTTTTTGTCAATTTACACAGTTTTTTCATAAATTCATAGATATTATTTCTAATATCTCTTATAATTTAACTAGGTGATGCCTATGGAAAAAGTAAGACGAATAGTTATGGTAATAGTCTTTATCCTGACAGTATTTTTAATAACTTCTATTATTTATTTAATTATAGATAATATAAATAACTCTACTGAAACAAAAAAAGAAGAAATTACATACAAATTAACATCTGAAGAAAAAGAAAAACTCCTAGAATTAGTAGAAACATATGACCGTTACTTAATTACTCTAGATGGTACTAAAGATATTAGTGATTTGACTGATAAAGATAAGATTAACTTTATTGATAGAATGTCTATCAAAGAAAAAGAAGAACTTAACTTAGATTTTACTAAGGGTGTTAAGTTGGAAAAAATAGAGAAAGTCTTAAAAAAATACTTTGGAAAAGAAGTGACTTTTCACCCTGTTAATTCAACTTGCTTTCTAGATGATGGTGACTTTCTAATATATGATACAGTAAATAAAACGTATAAATCTAATAACGAATATCATGCTCATAGTTCTTATATGCCACCATCTATCGTTAATTACTATGTAGATGGTAAAAGAATAGTTGATAATGATAAACTAATTTATGTAATAACTCTAAAAAAAGCCTTTGCTTGGCCTAATACCTCTATCTATTATGGCAATTATACAGATCTTGCTAATAGTGAAAATGAAATAGTTGATTTATATGAAATAAATAAAGACTATGAAGATAGTAATATTAGTAGTTTTTTAGAAGATTATAAATCTAGTTTAAGTAGTTATACCTATGTCTTTGAGACAAGTGATAGTATAAATAATAGTTATATAATTAATTTAACTAAGTTAAATAAAAATAATAAAATATAAAAGACTCTAAGCCTTATAACTTAAAGTCTTTTTCTTAGTATAGCCATCTACATATCCTTCAGCTTCTGTTAAATAATCAAACATTTTAAAGAAGTTCTCATCAGTCATATTACTTCTAAATTCAATAAAACTATTCTCATATTTAATAACGCTATCGAAATGAGCTGCAAATTGTTCAAAATTACTTTGAATAGGATTATCACTAGTAATATTAATCCCAGTTTTTAAATTATCAACTAGCCATAAGCCACCATTAATCCCCATGAATATTCTACTATTTATAACATTCTCTTTAGCTGTTACAAATTCTTCTTCTAAGAAAGCGACTCTTTCACTCATAAGTGTTATAAACTTATTACTTTCTTCCGTACTTAGATCTCTTTCCTTTGAAAGTTTTAATAATTCAAAATATTCATCTTCTACCTTTTTTACATCTTTTTTTCTTAAATGCTTTTTCATGTAACGCCTCCAGTTGAATATTATAAACATATATATGAATAAATGCAAATATTTATTGAAAAAAATTAGTACAAAACTATTTGCTAAAACAAATTGTTATGATACAATAAAGATGTATTAAATGAAAGAGATTTCATATAATATAAAAGTAAGTATAAATTTACTTACAATAAATAAGAAAATGTTTCTCGCTTCTGGGTGGTGTTTGCGAGTAATAAGTAATCCCAGTAGAAAATGATTAGAAAATTCTATCAAACAATAGAATTTTCTTTTATACTGTGCTAAACTAATATTTGAAATTGCTAAGGAGGAATGGCCATGAATAATCAAGATATTATTAATGAGATTAGAAAAAAAACTGATATCGTTGATATTATTGGCGAAAAGATTCCTCTTGAAAAACGTGGTAAAAACTATTTTGGAGTATGTCCTTTTCATGATGATACTAATCCTTCTATGAGTGTATCAAGAGAAAAACAAATATATACATGCTTTTCTTGTCATGCTACTGGTAATGTCTTTACCTTTTTAATGAATTATGAACATAAAGAATTTAATCAAGTCTTAAGCGATCTTGCTAAAAGATTGGGAATTACTCTAAATGGTTTTAAAGCTAAGGAAATGCCTTCTAAATATAAAGATTGGTACGATATTTATGATATCGCTAACAAGTTTTATCAAAATAACTTGATGAGTAGGGAAGGAACAGATGCTAGAAACTACTTAGAAAAAAGAAATATAGATCAAGAGACAATTAAAGAATTTAATCTTGGCTTTTCTTTAAAAGATCATGATACCTTGACTAAATTATTAGTAAAAAAAGGTTATTCCTTAGATCTTCTAAATAAAGTAGGCCTAACAAGTAATGACTATGATATCTATCACAATAGATTAATGTTTCCCTTACATGATTTAACGGGAAGAGTTATTGGTTTTAGTGGACGTATTATTACTCCTGGAAAACAGAATAAATACCTTAATACTAAAGAGACAGAACTATTTAAAAAAGGAAGGCTCTTATATCACTATCATATCGCTAAAGAAGCTGCTAGAATTTCTAAATCTATAATCATCATGGAAGGATTTATGGATATAATACGTGCTAGTACTATCGGTGTTAAAAATACTGTTGCCACTATGGGTACAGCTCTAACTAAAGAACATATTAAAGACATAAGACGATTATCTAATAATATAATACTATGCTTTGATGGCGATGCTCCTGGTATTAAAGCAACACTTTCAGCAGGAGAAGCTTTTAAAGAAGAAGGTATTGAAACTAAAGTCATTGAACTTAGTGGTGATGATGATCCTGATACTTACATCTTAAAAAACGGTGGCGCTGCCTTTAAAACCTTGATAAATAATGCTATCTACTTTAGTGATTTTAAAATAAAAAATATAAGTAGTAACTATAATTTTACCAGTAGTGAAGATAAAGCTAACTATATTCATGAAGTAATGAAAGAAATAATTGATATAGATGATCCAGTTAGAATAGAAATAGTTTTAAAAGACCTTGCAAAAAAGTTTGAAATAGGGTATAATACCCTAGAAAAAAGTTTTCAGGAACAAAAAGCTAAAAATAGTAAAGAAAATATTAAAAAAGACATCATTATTCCTGTAAAACAACCTCAACAAGAGAAAAAAGATAAGTATCAAAAAGCAACTCTTGCTATTATATATTATATGTTGAATAAACAAGAGATAATAGATTTGGTAGAGTCTAAACATTTAGTTTTTCCTACCGGCTCCTTAAGAGCATTAGAAAGTGAAATTGTTTATTTTTATCATAAGTATGGTTTTATTAACGAAGCTGATTTTTATACTTATTTAGCACCCAAACAAGAATTAATTAGTATTTTAAGTGAAGTTATGAGCTTAGATTTGAATTCTAATATTACTAAAGAAGATATAATGGACTATATAAATGTAATTAAAGAATATAATCTAAAAAATGAAATAAAAAGATTAGAGCAGAAAATAAATGAAACAACAGATCAAACTTTGCAGATTAAATACGCTGAGGAAATTAGAAAATTAAGAATAGGGGAGAGTTAATTATGGTAGAAGAAATTAAAACAATGGAAGAAAGAAAAGAAAGACTAATCGCTTTAGGTAAAAAACAAGGATTTGTTACTTATGAACAATTAGCAGAAGAGTTAAAAGGACTAGAAGTAGATAGTGATAGTCTTGATGACTTATATAATAGTCTTGTAAATGCAGGTATTGAAATAACTACTGATGATGATAATGATGAAGCAGGTGCATCTGAGATAACAGAACATACTAAAGCTGAAGATTTAACACTATCTAAAGATATTAAAATAAATGATCCTGTTAGAATGTATTTAAAAGAAATAGGTAGAATTCCACTATTAAATAGTGATGAAGAATTTGAATATGCAGAACGTGCTGTTGAAGGTGATGAAGAAGCTAAAAGAATATTAGCAGAATCTAATCTCCGTCTAGTAGTATCAATCGCTAAACGTTATGTAGGTAGAGGAATGCTTTTCTTAGATCTAATTCAAGAAGGAAATATTGGTTTGATGAAAGCTGTTGAAAAGTTTGATCCTACTAAAGGATATAAATTCTCTACATATGCTACTTGGTGGATAAGACAAGCTATTACAAGAGCTATAGCAGATCAAGCTAGAACTATTAGAGTACCTGTTCATATGGTAGAAACAATTAACAAATTAGCAAGAATTCAAAGACAATTAACTCAAGAACTAAATAGAGAGCCAACTGATGATGAAATAGCAGAAAAATTAGGTATGCCAGTAGAAAAGGTTCGTGAAGTATATAAAATAAGTCAAGATCCTGTCGCTTTAGAAACACCAATTGGTGAAGAAGATGACTCTCATTTAGGAGACTTTATTAAAGATGATAGAACTATAGGTCCAGAAGAATATACAACAGAGGAAATGCTTAAAGAAGAATTAGCAAGTGTTCTTTTAACTTTAACAGATAGAGAAGAAAAAGTATTAAGATTAAGATTTGGACTAGATGATGGACAATGTAGAACTCTAGAAGAAGTAGGACAAATATTTGGAGTTACAAGAGAGAGAATTAGACAAATAGAAGCGAAAGCTTTAAGAAAATTAAGACATCCATCTAGATCAAGAAAACTAAAGGATTTTTTAACAGACTAATGAAAATCAATAATAGATTAAAAACAATAGGGGATTTAGTTCCCCTTTCTTCATATCCCTTAGATATAGGGTGTGATCATGCTCTTTTATCTATCTATTTAGTTAAAGAAAAAGGAATAAAAAAAGCAGTCGCTAGTGATAATAAAAGTGGACCTTTAAAAAATGCTAAAGAAAATGTAAATTTTTATAAAGTAAAAGATAAGGTAGAACTAATAGAAGCGGAAGGATTAAATTCCTATAAAGAAGGAATAGATACAATAACTATTTCTGGTATGGGTGGACTTAATATTAATAGAATCTTAGAAAATAATAAAAGCTATTTAAAAAATATAAATACAATTATACTATCACCAAATAACTATTCTATAGCAGTAAAAAGAAAACTATTAAAGCTAGGTTATTATATAAGTGATGAAAAATTAGTAAAAGAAAATAATATTATTTATCAAATTTTAGTATTTACGAAAGGAAAAAAGTATTATTCTTATAAAAAACTATATCTAGGGCCAGTATTAATGACTAAAAAAGATGAACTTACTAAAGAATATTATAAGAAGGAATTAGAGACTAAAAAAAGTCTTTTAGAAGCTTTACCTAAATCATTTTATAGTAAGATAAGATTAACTAAAAAAGAAATTAAGTATTTAGAAAATGTATTAAAATCTAGTTAAGATTTACAAAAAAGAGAAATATTTAAGAAAGAGTAGAAATTTCTCTTTTTTTCTGTTATTATATAATAGATTTATGGAGGAAGTATGAATACAAATAATGTTTTTATAGGAGTTACTTCAAATAACGAAGAATTGTTACTTTATCTGGAATCTCCTGATAAACTGATTAATTTAATAACAGGAGAATATGTAGATCCTAGTAATATTAAAATAGATAATTTATTTTTAAATGGTACCAAGTATCAATTAAAAAGTGTGATAATTAGAAAATATGAAAAAGATAGAAGTAAAAAACTAGAAGTTAGTAATATATTTATAGGAAATATTTTACAAACAAAGGATTTTAAATTTGTAAGAGAATATAATTCTGATTTGCCTATGATGTATCGGGGACTTGAATATAGTATAACAAGTTACGTCATTAAGAAAAAAGCATTACTTTATCGAATAAAGAAAGGTATGAGATTAACTTCTCTTAGTAATGTAGATTTATATGAAAGTACATTTATTGATTTAGAAACAGGGATAAAATATTCTAATAAAAATTATGATGATATCGGTAGCTTATTTATTGATGCTAAGATGATACCTTATTTATCTGAAGTAAAGTATGATGGCCCAAGAGAAGAAAAAAGAATGGTATTAAAGAAATATAGAGAAAGAAGAGGGAAGTAATATGAGTAAGAAAGTATTTGAATATGATTTTTATGGAAAGAAAATAGTAGTAGAACATGGGGAACTTGCTAAACAAGCATCAGGTTCTGTTTTAGTTAGATATAATGATACTGTTATATTAACAGCAACTGTTATAAATAAAAATGCTAATTTATTAAGTGATTTCTTTCCATTAACTGTTAATTATCAAGAAAAACTATATTCTGTTGGTAAAATACCTGGAGGATTTATTAAGCGTGAAGGAAGACCTACTGAAGCGGCAACTCTTGCAGCAAGAATGATTGATAGACCTATGAGACCATTATTTAAAGAAGATTTTAAAAATGAAGTTCAAGTTATCAATACTGTATTATCAGTTGATCAAGACTGTTCTCCTGAACTTACTGCTATGCTAGGTTCATCTCTTGCAACTATGATTAGTGGAGCTCCTTTTTTAGGACCTATCGCTGGTGTTAAAGTAGGTTATATTGATGGAGAATATATCATCAATCCAACTGTAGAAGAACTAGAAAAAAGTGAATTAGATCTTACTGTCGCTGGAACAACTGAGGCTATTAACATGGTAGAAGCAGGTGCTAAACAAGTAAGCGAAGATATTATGCTAGAAGGCTTAATGAAAGGACATGAAGCTATTAAAGAGTTGTGTATTTGGCAAAATGAAATAATCTCTGACATAGGTGTTACTCCTTTTGAATATGAAAGTCTAACTATTGAAGATACTCTTGTTGAAGAGGTAACTAAACTAATAGAAAAAGACTTAGATGAAGCTTTAAGAATTAAAGAAAAGTTAGAGCGTTATGGAAAGATAGATGAAATAAAAGATAATTTATTAGAAAAATATAAAGAAGATAATAAAGAATTGGAAGATGATGAGTTAAAACTATTACTTGTTAAGGTAGAAAAAATATTTAGTGATGTAGAATATAGACTATTTAGAAATATTGTAGTTAAAGAAAAGATTAGATCAGATGGTAGACGTATGGATGAGATTAGACCTTTATCAACTGATATAGACTTACTACCTAGAACACATGGTTCAGCTTTATTTACTCGTGGTGAGACTCAAGCTTTATCAGTTACAACTCTAGGAGCTTTAGGAGAACATCAAATATTAGATGGTCTTAGTCTAGAAGATGAAAAAAGATTTATGTTACATTATAACTTCCCACAATTCTCAGTTGGGGAAACAGGAAGATATGGCGCTCCAGGAAGACGCGAAATAGGTCACGGTGCTTTAGGTGAGAGAGCCTTACTTCAAGTAATACCTAGTGAAGATGAATTTCCTTATACAATACGTGTTGTATCAGAAATATTAGAAAGTAATGGTAGTAGTTCTCAAGCATCAATTTGTGCAGGTTGTATGAGCTTAATGGCCGCAGGTGTTCCTATTAAAGCTCCTGTTGCAGGTATTGCTATGGGACTTATTACAAGTGATGATGACTATACAATATTAACAGATATCGCTGGTATGGAAGATCATTTAGGTGATATGGACTTTAAAGTAGCAGGAACAAAGGACGGAATTTGTGCCTTACAAATGGATATTAAAATAAAAGGTGTTACTAAAGAAATATTAAAAGAAGCTTTAGAACAAGCTAAGAAGGCAAGACTGGAGATTCTTGAAGTTATTAAAAAACAAATACCTGAACCTCGTAAAGAAGTATCTAAATATGCTCCTAAAACTAAAGTATTTTATATTTCTCCATCTAAAATACGCGATGTTATAGGTAAGGGTGGTGAAATGATTACTAAAATCATCTGTGATGCTAGTAATGTAAATGATGTTAATAACATTAATGCTGTTAAAGTAGATTTAGAAGATGATGGTAGAGTAATTGTATATCATACTGATAAAGATGTTATTGATAAAACCGTTAAGATGATTGAAGATGTCGCAAGAGAAGTAGAAGTAGGTAAAGTTTATGAAGCTAAAGTAGTAGCAGTTCATGACTTTGGTTGTTTTGTAGAAGTATGGCCAGGTTGTGAAGGGTTAGTTCATGTTTCACAACTTGATACTAAACACATTGACAAAGTAGAAGATGTAGTAAAAGTAGGAGATACTATCTTAGTAAAAGCTATAGGTAAAGATAAAAAAGGAAAAGAAAACTTCTCTAGAAAAGAAGTACTATTAGATATGAAAAAGAAGAAGTCTAAATAAAAACTTCTTCTTTTTCATATTCCTTACATTTTTCTTCTAAAAGTCTAAAATCACAACATCTATCCATAATTCTTTTAGGTAAAAGATTCTTATTATATTGTAATATGAATTTCTTAACTTTGCTCATTAAGTTACTTTTATATTTATTTAAATATGCAGTTTGATTTATAACAAGATTTTTATATTTTTTATCGTCTATCAAAGGTAGTACTTCAGTTAAACAAGACATTGGTGTAGGTATCATATTATTAATATTAACTATACCAAGTTCACCATCATTAATTTTAAAAATATCAAGTGCATTTCCATTCATTGTTAAATGTTTTGGTTTAGGACTTGAAAGTGGGGCAAAGTAAGTCTGGTTATTAAAAGTATAGACAACTCCTACATAAGGTCTAGTTTTGCTTTTATTATAGGCAACCTTTTTATCAAATCTCCTTAAATAATCAATATAATTATTATCTATATAGTATATTTTTAATTTATTCATTTGAACCTCCTTAAAATATATAATAAAAGGGCGACTTAATTAAAAATCGCCCACTTTTTTAATTCCCTACTATGGCAAGGGTTCTCCCACTTTTTTAATTCCCTACTATGGCAAAGGTTCTCCCACTTTTTTAATTCCCTACTATGGCAAGGGTTCTCCCACTTTTTTAATACAACAATATAATAGCAAAAAAATTGTACTTTGTAAAGAATTTTTGTTATAATTTATTTAAGAGGTGGCACTATGGCTAAATATTATGAGTTAGTAGGTTCGGTTTATAGATGGGGTAAATATCAAGACCAGGAAGTAGTAAAGCTTGATAACATTTCTCTTAAAACAATAGAAGACATAGATAAATTTACATCTTTATATCCCGATGCCTTTGCAATTAGTAATAAATTAGGTGGAAAGTACCAAAATAAAAATCATTATTCTATTAGAGTAACTAACAACAAAGGTACAGTTTATTATCAAAGAGTTATTTATGATATTAAAGACTTAGATAATATAATTTCTAAATTGAAGAAAAATACTATTTATACTGTAAACGGCTATAGAAATGTCAAATTAGTTTCTACTAATAATACTTTGTTTGTTAAAAGTTTCCAAGAGCTTGAAGATTTAATTACTAATAAAGATATAGAAAAAATAGAAGAACTATTTAATAAAGATAGTAAATTTACCTTTTTAGTTAAAAGATTCATTGAAAGTAATTCTTATGAAGAACAAGACTATGAAGCCTTACAAAATATAGAACTTAACTTTCAAAATTATGAAGTGTTTCGTAAATACCTTGCTAATAAGTCTAAAAAGAAAATATCTAACTTAAAAGTTAAAAAAAGCTTAGATACCGATTATTCCTTAAAAAAAGAACCTTCTAAAGGTTTTGGTCATAATGTTACTAGTCCTGATGAAACAGTATATGAAGAATTCTTTGAAGAAGATGAAATAGCGGAAATGGTAGGAGGAGATATAGATGCTGTACCTCTTCATAAAGGACATAGAATATGAAAGAACTAAATGAATATTTAGAATATTTAGAGTATCAAAGACACTATTCTCCTTATACTACAGATAATTATGAACGAGATATAACTGAATTTTTAGAATATTTAGAAAAAGAAAATATTAATTATCTCCATCTAGAATATAGTGATATAAGACTATATTTAGCTTATTTAAAAGAAGAAAAACATGAAAAATCAACATCTATTAGTAGAAAACTTAGTGCTCTTAGAAGCTACTATAGATACTTATGTAATAACAATAAAATTAAAACAAATCTCTTTAATTTAATCTCATCCCCAAAAAAAGAACAAAAACTACCTAGATACTTTGAATATAACGAACTAGAAGAATTATTTGCTGTTCCAGATTTAAATACTCCTCTAGGACAAAGAGATAGATTAGTATTAGAAATACTATATGCGACAGGAATAAGAGTAGGAGAGCTAATTAAAATAAGATTAAAAGATATAAATAAAAGCGAAAGAACAATTCTTGTTCATGGAAAAGGTAGTAAAGAAAGAATTGTTAATTATGGAGAATATGCTAGTGAAATATTAACTCAATACTTAAATGATGGCTATAAGACCTTAAATAAATTTCATACAGATTACTTAGTACTAAATAATCAAGGAAGAGAAATTACAGAAAGAGGTGTTAGATATATTCTTACTAGCTTAATTAAAAAAACATCATTACATAAAAATATATCACCACATATGTTAAGACATTCTTTCGCTACTCATCTTTTAAATGAAGGCTGTGATATCTTATCAGTAAAAGAGTTATTAGGCCATGAAAGTATTTCTTCCACGCAAATATATACACATATTACCAATGATAGATTAAAAGATATATACTTACATAGTTTTCCTAGAGGAAATGTAAAAAGTAGTAATAATTAACAACTTATTACTGCTTTTTAGTTGTTAATTATTGCTGTTTTGTGATATAGTAAAATAGTAAGGAGTATATAATTATGGTAAAGAGAAAAGAAGTAATATTCATATTATGTTTATTTTTATCAGTGATATTGCTAATATCAGGTGTATCTATGGCTGCATTTAGTTATAGTGGTGTTGGTCAAAAAATTAATAAAATAACATCAGGATCTATTGCAATGGAATATACTGAAAGTGATAATACAATTAGCATTGACGGAGCCTTGCCAACGACAGATAGTACTGGTATGGTAAGACTAAGAGATGGTGAGTATTTTGACTTTACTATAAGTAGTACTATTGTGGGTGATACAAATATCAACTATGAAATTAGTGCTAAAGACGTTACTGATAGTGATGCTAAAAAAATAGATGGTAAATATATAAAATTATATTTAACTAAAATAAATAATGATGGTAGTGAAACATCTTTAATGGCTCCAGATGTATATAATGAAGATACAAGTAAAAATGTATATACAGGAAGGCCTGCTGGCGAGATGAGCTTATATACAAGTAGTATGGGTGGTAGTGAGTCTAATGATTATAGATTAAGATTATATGTAGATGAAGATTATAATCCTCAAGATGATGGAGGAGATTTAACCTTTAGTGTAAAAGTTAATGTCTATGGACAATCAGGTGATAAATATGTACCTGAGACTACTAAAACTATTCTTGCTGATAATAGCTTGCAAGAAGAAAAATTAACTATGTTTAACTATACGAGTGATGGCCTACAATTTAATAAAAGTGAACAAGACTCTAATTATGTAACATCTGGCTTATATAGTAGTGAAGATGATGACGGAACAAGTTATTATTATCGAGGAGATATAGATAATAACAATGTTCAGTTTGGAAGTTATGATGAAGATTATTATGTTTATAAAACTACAAGTCCTACCTCTTCAAGTACAGAATATATTTTTCAAACTTTATCTAGTTGTCAAGCCTTTAATAGTACTTGTACTGAAAGCAATAAAATAAAATTAGCTTCAGCTGGCGATAAGATGTACTGGAAAATAATAAGAATCAATGGTGATGGTAGCTTAAGATTAATTTATAATGGTACTAGTATAACTCCTACCTCTACTTCTAATACAATTGGTGTTACTCCCTATAATCAAACTATAACAGACAAAAAATATACAGGTTATACATACGATGGTACTGCCTCTCTTATAAAAAAAGAAGTAGATATTTGGTATAAAAATACCTTAGGTGCTAGTAATTATAATACTAAAGTAAAAGGTGGAAGATTTTGTAGTGATACAAGTGATTTAAATACTACTAATAATTTACTAATGGGAATATCAGGAGCACCTTTTCAAAGATTAGGACAAACTTTAACAGGACTTAAAGAAGATAATTATCCAACTTTAAAATGTCCTACAACAAGTGAAAACTATGGAGGAAGTTATAGATTAAAAGCAGGACTTATAACAGCAGATGAACTTGTTTTCGCTGGAAAAGCAGTAAATACTAACAATACTATCTATTTAGATAAAGATACTACAAATCCATTTTGGACTATGACTCCAGCAGGATACAGTAATTCAGCAGGATTAGGTTATATTGGTGCCCAAATGTTTATTTCTAATACTTCTTTAACTTATAACTTTGCTAATAATCAAGGATACATAAGGCCAGTAATAAATGTATCAACTTTTGATAATTTTGCAAGTGGTGATGGAACTATTTCTAATCCATATGTGTTATCTATTTAATAAAAAGTTATAAATATTTGCTAAAATTCTAGTATTTATGACTTTTTTTCTTTAAATTTCTTTTATAAATGCTATAATATTATTAGTTTGGTAGAAAGGAGTGTCTTTCTTATGGATTTTACCTTTAATAGTAAAGAAGAATTATATAAAATGATAGAGCCTGCTCTAGATGCTAAAAAAAGTGAACTTAATCGTTTAGGATATCGTTATATTCATAAAAATGATATTTGGAATTATTTAATTTTAACTAAATGGACTAAGGCTCATGATTTAGAGTTAAGTGATATCGTCAGTGATATTTTAAACTGTGATAATAAACTATTAGATAAATATCTAAAAGAAAGAGTTTCTAACCAAAATATAGAAATCATTTAAAGGAGTATAATCGGAGGTATAACATGAAGAAGAAAGAAAAGAAAACTAAAGAACAAAAGATAAAAAAAGAAAGAAAGTATATGGCTACTCCTAAGAAGAAGATGCTAATTAGAACTAGTTTATTAGTTATAGTAGCAGTAATCGTTTGTTTCTTAATAGTACCATTATTCAAATCATTAAACTTTGGGCTTGACTTACAAGGAGGTTTTGAAATTCTTTATGAAGTTAGTCCAATTGATGGTAGTAAAATGAATAAAGATAAACTTAATGCAACTTATAAAAGTATGCTTAAACGTATTGATACTTTAGGAGTTAGTGAACCGGAAATTACTTTAGAAGGTAACGATAAAATTAGAGTAAAACTTGCAGGCGTTACTAATAAAGATGAAGCGAGAGATACCTTATCTACAGTTGCAACTTTAACATTTCGTGATAGTGAAGATAATCTACTTATGACTAGTGATGTCTTAAAGAGTGGAGGAGCTAGACTTACAACAGACTCTAGTGGACGTCCTGCTGTTAGTTTAGCAGTTGCAGATAAAGATACATTTTATAAAGTAACTAATGCTGTTAAAGATTATGAAAATAATGTTATTGTTATTTGGCTTGACTTTAATGAAATGACTGATTCTTATGCTAGTGAAGGAAGTATGTGTGGGACAAGTGAAAGTAATTGTATAAGTGCTGCTACAGTATCAGAAGGCTTTGCTAGTGATGTTATAATTCAAGGTAACTTTACTGAAGAAGAAGCACAGGAGTTAGTTGATTTAATTAATTCTGGAAGCTTACCTACAAAACTAACAGAAATATCAAGTAAGACAGTAGGTGCTAGTTTTGGTGATGCTACTCTTACTATGACAATGTATGCAGGTATTGCTGGTGTTCTTGCTATTATCATTCTTTTAATCGCTATTTATAATTTCGCAGGAATAATATCAGCTTTATCAGTACTTCTATACACATTACTTGTCTTTGCTGCATTCTGGTTAATAGGAGGAGTTCTAACCCTTCCAGGAATCGCTGCTTTAATACTTGGTATAGGTATGGCTGTAGATGCTAATGTTTTGACATATTCTCGTATTAAAGAAGAATTACTTAAAGGAAGAAGCTTAGAAACAGCCTTTAAAAACGGAAGTAAATTAAGCTTTACAACCATATTAGATGCTAACCTTACCACCCTTTTAGTAGCAATTATTATGTTCTACTTTGGAGAGTCAAGTGTTAAAGGTTTTGCTACTATGTTAATTATTAATATCATTGTCACTATGATTACAATGGTAGGTATTACAAGATTTATCATGAAATTATTTGTAAACACAAAATACTTTGATGACAAATTACATTTATTTATAGGAGTATATCCCGAAAATATTGGTAAAGAGGAAAAGAAACCTCGCAACTATCTAGGATTAAGTAAATTCTTTACCTTATTCAGTATCATAGTAATAGTAGCAGCAGGAATTCTCTTTGCTTTCAAAGGTATGAATCTTGGTATTGATTTCAGGGCAGGTAGTGATATAACAATATCTACTACAGATGTAAAAGAAAAAGAATTAAGAAGTGATTTAAAAGAGTTAGAATTAGATGAAGTAAGTATTGATATTAATGCTAGTGAAACAGATATTAGAATTAGTAATGAACTTAAAGAAGATGAAATAAGTAAAGTAGAATCATACTTCTTAGATAAATATAATGCAAGTACCGATATTGGTGTTGTATCTAACGTTGTTAAACAAGACTTAGTAAAAAATGCCGTATTTTCAATTATTATCTCTTTAATAGCAATAATAATCTATGTTAGTTTCCGCTTTAAATTTAGTTATGGTATATCATCAGTTATCTGTTTAATTCATGATTCTTTCATGATGATAGCAGGAGTTATCTTACTTAGAACAGAAGTAAATTCTATGTTTATAGCAGCGATACTTGCTATTATTGGATACTCTATTAATAATACTATTGTTGTCTTTGATAGAGTTAGAGAAAAACTAAAGAAAGATGATAAACCTAAGACTAAAGAAGAACTTAAAGATATTGTTAATCTAAGTATTAAAGAGACTATGTCTAGAAGTATTTATACTTCACTTACAACCTTACTTCCAGTTGTAGCCTTACTAATTATGGGAAGTAGAGATATTTTAACATTTAATGTAGCGATGATAATAGGCCTAATCGCTGGTACTTATTCATCATTATTAATCGCTCCTGCCTTATTTGTTAAATTCTACTCTAAAAAGAAAAATAAAACTAAAGTAAAAATAAAAGAAGTGAGTGAAAAAACTATAAAAGGTATTAATGATTAAATAAAAAGAATAGAAAGACAGTGATGTTTTATGAAAAAAGATACTATTACAATAGATGACTTAATGGATAAAGTAGATACATATATTAAAGATAGTAAAGAACGAGAGAAAATCTTAGATGCTTATTATTATGCTAAAGAAAAACATACTGGGCAATATCGTAAAAGTGGGGAAGAGTATATTACTCACCCCCTTAATGTCGCTTTAATACTTACAAGTATCTATGCTGATTATGAATGCCTACAAGCAGCTCTTCTACATGATGTAATTGAAGATTGTGATGTTAATATAGAAGAATTTAAAGAAAAGTTTGGGCTTACTGTCTATAAATTAGTAGATGGAGTTACGAAACTTTCTAAACTACATTTTTCTACTGATAATGAGTATCTAGTAGAGTACTATAAAAAGATAATTGTTGGTATGAGTGAAGATGTTAGAGTTATTATTGTAAAACTTGCTGATCGTCTTCATAATATGAGAACTTTATGGGCAACCCCGGTTGAGAAGCAAAAGAAGAAATCTAAAGAAGTACTTGAAATATTTGCTCCTCTAGCACATCACTTAGGAATTCATAAAATTAAAAGTGAACTTGAAGATTTATCACTTCGTTACTTAAAGCCAACAGTCTTCTATGATATTGCTGATAAACTTAATAAAACTAAAGCCGAACGTGATACTTATGTCTATGAAATGCAAGAAGAAGTTAGTGATCTTCTTAATCTTCATCATATTCCCCATCAAATAAAGGGACGTGCTAAGAGTATTTATAGTATTTACAATAAACTAGATAAAGGTAAAAAGTTCAGTGATATTTATGACTTACTAGCTATTCGTATTTTAGTAGATACAGAACAAGACTGTTATCTTGCTCTTGGTCTAATTCATTCTAAATTTAGACCACTTCCTAAACGATTTAAAGACTATATTGCTATGCCAAAACCTAATATGTATCAATCTCTTCATACGACAGTCTTTGGTATCGATGGCTATCTTTTTGAAATCCAAATCAGGACCTATGAAATGGATGAAATAGCCGAAAATGGTATAGCATCTCATTGGGCTTATAAAGAAAATGGTGGAAGTACTAAAACTGCTAACTTACAATCTGTAACTACTCAAAAGCTTCAATTTTTTAAAGAAATTATGGAACTATCGAACGATAAGATGAGTAGTGAAGACTTTGTAAACAGTGTTAAAGATGAAGTTCTTAACAATAATATTTATGTCTTTACTCCAAAAGGAGATGTCTTCGAATTACCTAAAGGGTCAACTCCTTTAGATTTTGCCTATAAAGTACATAGTAAAGTAGGAGAGACTACTGTTGGGGCCTTAGTTAATGGCAATATTGTTCCTCTAGACTATGAACTTAAAAATAATGACATTGTAAAAATAAATACTAACAAAAGTGCTCATCCTTCTAAAGAATGGTTAAACATCGTTAAAACGACAGGAGCAAGAAATAAGATTAGAAGTTATTTCAGTAAAAACGAGAAAGAAGTACTAATAGAAAGAGGTAAGGAGTTCTTAGAAAAAGAGTTAAGAAAAAGAAAAATTCCTCTTAACGAATTTTATAGTGAAGATAAAATAAAAGAAATTTATAAAAGTCTAAAAATAGAAAACATCGAAGACCTATACTATGATATAGGTAGTAATAAGCATACTCCAAATACAGTAATAAACATAAATTATGGTGAGAAAGAAGAAGAGAAACCTAAACTTTTAAAAAATATTGTCAAAATAAGTGATACTGCTTCTGACATAATAGTTGATGGAATAGACAAAATAAAAGTAAGTATAGCATCATGCTGTAAACCTGTTCATGGTGATGATATTGTTGGCTATATTACAAGAGGTAATGGTATCACAATTCATAGAAGTAATTGTCGTAACCTTGCTAGTATGGATGATAGATGTATTAAAGTATCATGGGATGCTAATCCTACTAATAAATACTACAGTGTTTTACTTATTAGGACAGATACCTTAGATAATAAATTAGTCGATATAACAAGTGCTGCTAGTAAAATCTCTGTTAGTATAAATAGTATAAAAACGATATCTCGTGAAGAATATGCTACTTATGAAATGGAAGTTGTTGTTAAAGATTTAGATCATCTAAATAAATTAATACTAGATTTAAACAATTTACCATATATTACAAGTGTAGAGAGGTTGATAATGTGAGAGTTGTAGTACAAAGATGTAGTAATGCTAAGTGTGTTGTTGATAATAAAAATATTAACGAAATAGATGATGGATTAATGCTTTTAGTGGGCTTTACTGATAACGATAATAAAGACACTATTATAAAAATGGTTAATAAAATAGTAAATTTAAGAATTTTTCCTGATAATAATGGAGTTATGAATTTATCTATTTTAGATACTAAAGGCTCTATTCTATCAATTTCTCAATTTACTTTATATGCTGATACTACTAAAGGAAATAGACCTAGTTATATTAAAGCGATGAGTGGGGCGAAAGCTAAACTTTTATATGAATATTTTAATAAGTGTTTAAATGAATATGTGCCATGCTTTGGTGGCGTTTTTGGAGCTCATATGGAAATATCCCTAACTAATATGGGTCCTACTACTATTATATTGGAGAGATAATTATGTATAAAAATAGAATAAATTATAAACTTTTAAATCTATTAATCCTAATGGGACTTTTATATATTATAGTTACTAATATAGGTACTTGGTATAATATCTTAGGATCAATCTTTAGTGTTTGTTTTCCTTTTATATTAGCTTTTGGTATTGCTTATGCTTTGAATCCAGTGGTTAGAAAACTAGTATCTAAAGGACTTAGTAGAAGTTTAGCAGTTACTATTGTTGTAATTTTAGTAACAGCAATTATTATAGCGTTATTAGTCATAACATTACCTCTTCTATATAATCAACTTATTACTTTTGCTAATAGTTTTGGCAAAGTAATTGAAGATATTGGTGATAAATTTAATATAAATTTATCTTCGCTAGAAGATATAGGGGGAGGATATTTAGATTCTTTGATAGCAAGTATTGGAAATGTTGTTAAAGATGGAACTATTGATATTGTAGGTAAAACAGCTTCTGTTATAGGTAAAGTAATTATTACTTTTGTAGTTGCTATCTATTTTCTTGCTTATATGGATAAGATAAGAAGTGTAGTAGGGGAATTTTTAAAGAAAACAAAATATAAATTTTATCGTTATGTAAGAGCAGTAGATTATGAACTTAGTAACTACTTAAAAGGATTATTACTTTTTATGATTATACAGTTTTTTGAATATTCTCTTGTCTTTTTTATAGTAGGACATCCTAACTGGTTATTATTTGGAGTTCTAGCATCTCTTACTACAGTGATACCATATTTTGGAGGGTTAATTACTAACTTACTAGCTTTATTAACTGCTTCAGTAATTAGTCCTAGTCTTTTTGTTGCAACAGTAGTAATATGTTTAATATTCCCTCAACTAGACGGTTATGTCATCTCTCCAAGAGTCTATGGCAAAACAAATAATATAAATCCACTAGTAACAATTATGATGGTATCAATAGGTGGTACTGTCTTTGGAGTTTTAGGAATTATTATCGCTCTTCCAATATATATTGTAATATCCTCTAGTTATAGATTCTTTAAAAATGATATTAAAAAAGGCGTAAAAAAAGTTAAAGCCGAATTAAGTTAATTTATGTAAAGTGAATGATGTAAACTTGATTAAGACTTCTTTTTGTGGTAAAATTATAAAAGCTTAGATTTTAAAGCTGACAAAAGAAGAAAGTGGTGATTGGACGCACTTATGAGAACATTTTATCCTAATGAGGAATTTAATAATCTCATTACTCCTATCATAAGTAATAGTGAATATCAAAAGACAAAGAATTGTGTTCATCATGGTATGAATAGATATGATCATATGATTAGAGTAGCCTATTATTCATATTTAATAACAAAATTCTTTCATTTAAATTATAAAGATACAACTAAAGCGGCTGTTTTACATGATTTCTTTTTAGATGAATATGATGAAAAGAAAGCAAGAATGCTAGTTAATCATCCAAATATTGCTTTAGAAAATTCTAAAAAGTATTTTACTTTAAGCGAATTAGAAGAAGATATAATAAAGGCCCATATGTTTCCTTTTGGAAAGACGGTACCTCATTATCTAGAAAGCTGGATTGTAAATATAGTAGATGACTTCGCTTGCTTTTATGAAAGAAGTTATGTAATAAAAGAAAGCATGTCTCTAGCTTGTAGTATGGTAATATTGTTATTTCTAGTATTTGTAAAGAGATGGTGATATAATGAATTTAGAATCTTTATTAAATGGTACTGATAACGTCTTGTTAATAAATGATAATTATGAGATTAGCGAAGAATATTATAAAGATACAGATATCGTTAAGTTATCACCAATAAAAGTAGAAGGTAAAATTACTTATCCAAGTACTGATAACTTGTTATTAGATGTTTCATGTAAAGGAGTGATGACTTTACACGATTCTGTAAGTTTAGAGTTAGTAGATTATAATTTTTCTTTCAAAATAGATGAAAATGTCTATGAAAAATTAGAAAATGATAAATTAACACTTGATATTATTAGTATTTTGTGGGAAAATATTGTACTGGAAATCCCTATTCGTTATAGTGAAGTTACTAATTACGAAAAATATAGAGGGGATGGTTGGAAAGTTATTAGTGAAGATGAAGTTAAAGAAACAACTAATAATCCATTTAAAGATTTATTAAAGGAAATAGAGAAGGAGTGAGAATATGTTAAAGTTAGATATTCAAATGTTTGCAGTACCTTTTAGAAAGGTATCTAAAACAAGAAAAAGAATGCGTAGAAGTCATAATGCACTTGAAGTACCAGGAATGATTAAATGTCCAAACTGTGGTGAAATTATTAAAGCTCATCGTGTTTGTCCTAAATGTGGAAGTTATAAAGGTAAAACAGTTGTAGATATGACTGAAAAAGAAGAAGCTTAGTAAAAAAGCTTTTTTTGTTGCATTTTTTTTAATTTGTGATAAAATAAAGGCGTTATTTTACTTTGGAGGTGTAACATTATGAAACCAATTAGAAAAGAAGATAAAAATAGTAATCTTTATTTAAAGAATTTTAAAACAGTAGGAAAATTAGATGAAGGACAAATAGTATGTACAATGGCTGATAATTCTCATCCTAGATATACTTTTATAAAAGAAAATGAAATAAAACTTTTAGAAACACTATTTAATCAACATGAAGAAAATAAAAAAGAACTATCAACTCTAAAAGATAAACATTTTAAACATCAAAATAGAACTTGGATGTTTGGTGTCAGTGCTTTGTTAGTAACAGCTTCAAGTGTTTTAAGTGGCATAGCACCATCATTAATGACATCTTTTGATATGATCCATATACCATTTATAATATCAAGTGGAGTACTTATTATAGGTACAGTTTATGAAGAAGTAAAGACTCTTTCTACAGCTTTTAAAATTAATGAAATTCAAAAAGAAGATTACTTACTAAATAATAAAGAGATTCTTAATGAAGTAGATATTGAAAATAGCAATCATTTTGAAAAAGTTAGTCATAGTGATAAAGAAACTATTGCAAGCATCATTAGAAAAAAAGAAATAGCATTACCACAAGAACAAGAAGAAATTGAAATAGAAGTTTTTGATTTGAACAATATAGATAAACTTTCATTAAGTACGTTAAAGAGATTAAAATCAAATATTACAAGAGAAAATTATTTAGGCTTACAAATAGAAGAACCTGAAAAAGGATATGCTAGAACTTATCGCAAATAAAAAAGAACTTTAAAGAGAATAAAAGCTAATATAGAAAGATAAAAAATAGTAAATAAATAATAAAGTATGAATTTTGTAAATTGAGGATAGTTTAGGACTTAGATTTTGAAAATTCTCTAGGAAAGAATTTAAAATCTGGGCCCTTTTTTGATTGAATTTACAAAATTCCCTTTTTGCATTAATTTCCTCCATGTGTTAGAGTGTAGGCATCTACGTAGAAATATTAAAATTATTGGAGGTTATTAATGAAAGAAGAAGAAAAGAAAGAGAAAAGATTTATTAGTCTTTTATCAGACACTACCTTTAAACATTTCTTTAAAATAGAAGACTATAAAGAATTCTTTAATACTATTATTAAACCTATTATAAATATGGATATTAAGGATTTTAAGTTATATGATGCTGAACTTAATAGTGGTAATGAAAAACGTGATTATCGTTTAGAT
>CALVQY010000018.1 GCA_944358355.1 uncultured Bacilli bacterium
TTTTACCATATCTTTAGTAGTTTTAGGATCTTCTAATTGCTCTACTATTGCTACTTTATAACCTTTATCTATTAGTTTATCTAGATATCCTTCATAAGCTTTAAATGGGATGCCACACATAGGGACTCTCTCTTCAAGACCTGCATTTCTTCCTGTTAAGGTTAATTCTAATTCATGAGAAGCAGTTATAGCATCTTCAAAGAACATCTCATAAAAATCCCCAAGTCTAAAAAAGATAATAGTATCTTCGTAATTATCTTTTATTTCTAAATATTGCCTCATCATTGGGCTTATTTTATCTCTATCTACTTCACTTCTCTTCATATACTACTTCTTTCTATTTTTTATTTCAGTATCATCAATATTTACATTATTAAATCCTCTTTGCTTATATCTATAAGTTAAAGGGAGAACTTTCTTATCTACTGCTAAGTTAAAACCTCTCATAGTATATCTATAACTCATAGGATATATTTTTAAATTGTTAGTTTGCATAATTATCACTTTCTTTCATAATCTATTTTTATTAAATTTATTTGTATTATTTGGATTGTCAATCTTAAAAGATATCACTTGAATAAATTCTTTTAAATCATCAGAAATATTTAATAAATCAATTATCTCTTTTTGTTTAAAGGGAAAAACTTCCCTATCTTGAGAAATATTTAATAATAATTTGTTTCTTACCTCTTCGAATTCATCTACTTGTTTTTTATAAAACAAATATTGTTGATATGTTGTATCACTGTAAATATATGCAAAAGCTTGTTGCTGTTCTTCGTTTAGACTTAAATAAAGTTTCCCCGCTTTACTTTCTTTAAAACTACTATATAATTTATCTTTTTCTGTTGTTTTTTCTACTATAATTTTTTCTATTAAACAGTACTCTTCATAATATTCTCTTAATTTTGTCTCGTTTATCATAAAAACCTATTTTTTCTTCATTTCAAGTATCTTTTGATTAATATCATGATTACTTGTTTCAAACATATCAGTTTTATTCCATAAATCAAAAGTATTAGGATATGTAAAATCATAGAGAAGATCTTGATTAGTTAAGTTATAACATGCTTTTGCTAAATAAGTTATTTCTTGTTCATAGTTATCTTTTGTAATAGCACTTTTTGCATGTTCAATTAATTCTTTAATACTTTTCCCGTGAAGTAATTCAATTTCATATCTTGCAGTATAAAGCATCTCTTCAATTAATTTTCTGCTTTCAAGATTTAAAGATTTATCACTATATTCTATAGTTGTTATTTTAGAAAACAAATCTCCTTTTAACATATCATATTCTTCATCTGTTATAAGTTTTGTTCTTTTATCTTCTTTTTTCTCATTATATAAAATTTGACTTACTTTTTCGATTATAATTAATTCTAATTCTTTACTATTTTCAATTTGATTATATCTTTTATATCTATCATAAAGAACTTTAATTAAAGGTATATCGGTATAGGTGAATTTACTTATACTATAACTTTCTCTAACTACATCAATAATAACTTTTTTTACTTTTTCATCTGCAATAGATTTAGTGCTTTCGCCAGTTATAGCATTATAAAGTTCAGCCCCACTCATTATAAATATATGTTCCCCATCTTTAGAAAATGGAAATTCTTGGCATGATAATATCTGTTGTATTAATTGCCTTTTTTCTTCTCTTTCCTTTTTTATACTTTCTTCTTTTAATAAATAACTATTAATATTACTATCATTATAAATAGTAGAAAATTCCTCTCTTTGATTTTCATTTAAGCTTAAGAAGAAAGAACCTGCTTTTGTTTTCTTTAAATTTTCTTTAATTCCTTCTAAACTATTTTCTTCCACTTTTAATAGTGTTGTAAATACTTTGTATTTTTTAGAATATTCTTCTAATTCGTTTTTATATTCCATACAAAACCCTCCTTAAATAGAGTATAACATTATTATCTTTAAAAAGACAGTTTTTTTTGATAAAATACTTTATACGAGGGAGATGGTAACATGGATAAGCCTTTAGCATTAAAAATGGCTCCTAAGTCTTTGAGTGATGTTTTAGGACAAAAACATTTGATTGGTGAAAATATGATTCTTAGTAATCTTGTTAAGAATAGGAAATTATTTTCGATGATTTTATATGGTAAACCTGGAATTGGAAAAACTTCTATTGCCATGGCTATGATTAATGATTTAGGGATTAGATATAGATTTTTAAATGCTACAGTTAACTCTAAAAAAGATTTGGATATCGTTATCGAAGAAGCGAAGATGTATGATGGCTTAGTTTTAGTTATGGATGAAATACATAGACTTAATAAAGATAAACAAGATATTTTACTACCACAGTTAGAAAGTGGTCTTATTACTTTAATAGGGATGACTACTAGTAATCCATATCATGCAATTAATCCTGCTATTAGGTCTAGATGCCAATTATTTGAACTTAAAGAGTTAGAAACTGAAGATATTGTTGAAGGTTTAAAAAGAGCGATTAAAAGTCCTTATTTACCTAATATTAAGATAGATGAGGAAACTATTAAGTATATTGCTAATATAGCAGGAAATGACTTAAGATTTGCTTATAATCTTTTAGAAATATCTTACTTTTCTACTAGTGATTTTAAAGTAGATTTAGAAGTTGTAAAAAAGATAAATAGTAAGCCTGTTTTCTTTGCAGATAAAGATGGTGATGCTTATTATGATATGTTATCAGCCTTTCAAAAATCAATTAGAGGAAGTGATGTAGATGCAAGTTTACATTATTTAGCTAGATTAATTACGATTGGAGACTTGGATAGTATTTTTAGACGAATGGCAGTTATTGCTTATGAGGATATTGGTCTTGCTAATCCTTCTATTGGTCCTAAAGTAATGGCTGCAATTGAAGCGGCTAAGTTAGTAGGCTTACCAGAAGCAAGGATTCCTCTTGGAACAATTGTTACAGAGATGGCTTTATCTCCTAAGAGTAATACTGCTCATATCGCTTTAGATGAAGCTTTAAGTGATATAGAAAAAGGAAATGTCGGAGATATTCCAAAGCACTTAAAGAATCCATCTAATACTTATAAATATCCTCATGATTATAAAAATGCTTTTGTTAGACAACAATATTTGCCTGATAAATTAAAAGATAAGAAATATTATCATCCTAAAAATTTAGGTTATGAATCCAAATTAAAAGAAATATATTTATATTTAGAAAAATTAAAGAAGGATGCTTAAAGTCCTTCTTTTTCAGATAATAAATTTAGTGAATAATCTATAATTTTTTCTTTGCGTAATTTTAGCATAGTTTTATAAAATTCTTTTCTTATATCAGATATTTCTTCTATTCCATCAATAATTTTATTAATTTTATCTAAGTCTATCTTTCTACCAATTCTTTTTAACGCTTCATTACAGTCTTTATTTTCAAGAGAGCTGATATATTCAAAATAATTGATTTTTTGACCATTGATTTTTAAAATCGAATTAGGAAAAACATAAATTCTTGCTTCAATTTCTTCAGGATTGATTAGAATTTCTTTAATCTTTTCATCATCAAGTGCTGGATATAGACAACTGCCACAATCATAAATAGGAGCGATTTCACTAGTTTTATTAATATCATCTAATAATAATCCCCAATTACCATTATGACGGTCAAAATTTCCAAGAAAAGCATCAGCAATGAACATATTAAAATAAAATTCTTTTAATTTTATAGGATCAATATTACTTTGTTCTTCTATAGCTTCTAATACACTAGATAATTCTACTCCAAAACCGTTTTCGCTTGATGAGATTATACTATTTTTAATTTCAGCAAATTTAAATAGTTTTTTATTATTTATTTCAAAATCTTTACATAAAACACATAATTTATTTTTTCCATTGATATTATAAAGGCCCAATTTAGTTTCTTGAGTTTTAAATCCTAATGATTTATATATTAAACACCCTATATGTTCAGAAATACAACCATTAGTATAATATTTATTTTCATCTTTTTCATTTTTTACTGGAGGTGTTTTTAACATATATTTCGCCCCAAACTCATCTTCAAGGCAGATTTTATTACCATTTCTACCATCATAATATTTAAATTTATTTATTTTATAATTATTAAAATTATTTAGCATCTTTGTCACCTCTTCCTTTACAGCTCATTAATAAATATTTTTCTCTTAGATGATTAGCATGTTTTTCACTAATTTCATTTTCAAAATAAGCAATATTTATCGAGCTATACACTTCATACATCAAACAATCTAGTAAATTGCTATCTTCTTTAATTCCTTTTAGTAGAGCTTTTATATCGTTATCAAGATATTCTGGAAGACTTACATCGTACATATCTTTTTCTAAAACAGATATTGGAAAAGTTCCTTGGCTAGTTTTAATTACTTTATTATTCATTGTTATCATCCTCTTTAATATATTATATCAAATATATTAAAGTTTATCATAGAGATTTCTTTTTAACTTTATCTTGATAGAATTCAGGTAAAATTGTAAATTCATCAATATATGCTTTATTAATAGTAGAGTTTAAAAGAATAGGATATGGATTACTCATATCTGTTCCGCTTAAATTTACACCAGTAAAATCTGTATCATAGCCAAAAATATAATCTTTAGCATTATCTTCATCTGTTGAAAAGTTACAGTTTGAAGCATCTTTATTATGAACTTTTTGTAAATCAAATAAACTACTATTAATATTTGTCCCTCTAAAATCTATTCCTCTTATATCTACGTTATCAAACGATATTTTAGATAAATCATAGTTTCGTAAGATATATTTATATTCATAATTTATAATATAATATTTTTCACCATTTTTTTCTACTTCTTTAAATAATTGTGTAGATAAAATTGGTAAACGTCTATGTAATTTTTCCATTAATTCTTTGTTCTTAGAAAAAAGTTCTTCAATCTTTTTATTGTTTTCTTCTATTTCTTTTTCAATTAATTGATTTTCCAAATTATCTTCTTCAGAAGTCATTTCTTCTATTAAACTACTTTCTGATTGTTCTAAAAGTATATTAGGTAAATCTTTTTTTGGTATTTTTATTAAATGTAATAGGCTATAGAGTATGTCCATATTTTTAATTTCAATTTTTTCATCTATATGTCCATATATACTTCCAGATCCGTTTTTAGAATAGATATACTTTCCTGTTAAATAATTTTTTTCTATATCAAATTCTAAAATAATACTCTCTTCATTAAATCTTAACAATGGTTCTTTTTTTGAAAATGCATCTTCATGTTTTATATTAAAAAATTTTATTTTAATCATATATTTATTAAAATATTCAATTTTTTTATTTTCATCTGTTAGTATATAGTGCTGAAATTTAATCTTAATATTATAGTCAATATTATCATCTATATGTTTTGTAACGTAATAATATGTAAATTCTTCTGTGCTGTCGAGAAAAAATTTAATTTTAACTCCTAAATTAACTATTTTTCTATGAATTTCTTCATCTATATCCTTAATTCTAGATTCATAGTCAGGAGACCAGGTAATATAATATTTTTTTTCTTTATCATCATAAATTTCAAATGCTATAGGAGAAGAGTCGCTTACCGTTAAATTGCAAAAATAATCTTTTTGGTAGTTTAAGTTAATTTCTAATTCTTTATTTCCAGAAACGTAATGTTGAACATAACAAGAAAAATCTATACTGATTTTCTTGTTATTTAATGTACTTAATTCTTTTTCTAAAACTTTCTTTTCATCTAATATATCTTTAGAAATACTATATAAACAATTACTATAAAGATCGTTTAATTTAATTAAATTAATTTTATCTTCAAAATTAAAGAAATCTCTAAAGGCTTTTTCTTTTAAAATTGTTTTTTTTAATTCCCTTAATGTTTTTTTTAAATAATTATTTTCCATTCCTGCCACCTGCCAGTATGGTTTATTATATCAAAAAAATATATAATTGCAATAATAAATATAATGTAGGGTAATCTACTTAAGACATAAACAAAGTTTTCTTTTTAACTTTATCTTGATAGAATCCAGGTAAAATTGTAAATTCATCAATATAGGCTTTATTAATAGTAGAATTTAAAAGAATAGGATATGGATTATTCATATCTGTTCCACTTAAATTTACACCAGTAAAATCTGTATCATAGCCAAAAATATAATCTTTAACATTATCTTCATCTGTTGAAAAGTTACAGTCTGAGGCATATTTATTATGAACTTTTTGTAAATCAAATAAACTACTATTAATATTTGTTCCTCTAAAGTCTATTCCTCTTATATCTACGTTATCAAATGATATTTTAGATAAATCATAATCACTTAAGACATTTTTATATTTATCTTTAATAATATAATAATTATCATTTATTTCATCTAATAACTCTTCCCTTAAAATAGGCATTTTAATTTTTAATTGTTCAGCTAATTCTTGATTTTCTTTTATTAATTCATCTATTAATTCTTTATTCTTATTTATTTTTTCGCTAATTATAGATTTCCTTAAATCACTAATTTCAGCAATTTCGGGTTCTTCTTTTCTTTCTATATAGTTTTTCCTAATTCTAGCTCTTTCACCCATATAACTTAATATATAATTTTCAAAATAATTAGTAGGAATATATAAGTTATTTAGAATATAGCTTATTTCTTCTTGATTTAGAGTTTGAGTCCATATTTTACCATCGAAAATATAGGAATATTGATAAGTACATTCAAAATAATTCATTTTGACATTATCATATTTAATTGTAATACAGCTAATATCATCTTCTTTATTTATAATTTGAGCTTTAAAAATTAATATATTATCATGTATTTCCAAATTAACTTTAAAATTGTAATTATCGTTTTCTTTTTTTGTTATGAAGGGAAATTGTAAGGTATCATAGTTTTTATCAAAGAACGTTATATTTTTATTTTCATTATTTGTTTCTTCTATTTTCATGAAATCTTTATAATACATATTAGCATAAAATTTAATTCTATTTATTAATTCTTTTCCGTTTTCAGGACAAATAATCATTACTTCGGCTTTTTCACCATCGTGTCCTGTTATACAAAATTTTATTTTTATAATATCGTTTTCAGCATTTCTATATTCTAAATCAAAACCGCCATTATCATTGATAAACAAATTACCATTATCATGATTTTCAAACATAGCCTCTTCTATTTCATATAATTTTGAAGCAACATCACTATATATGTGTTTTTGATATTCTAAAGAAAAATATATAGCTTCTTTTAAAGACATATTTTTCTTAGATTTATCTATAATAATACTTCTAATAGCCATAATTTTATTTAATTCATTAGCGAAATCATGCATTATTCTTAAGCCATTATTTTAGTTTTACTTTTTTGTTCTTTTATAGCTCCATAAACAACACCTTTATATAAAGGTAAATTATTAGTTTCAATATCTTCTAGAGCATTATCAAGTTCTTCTCTTGTGAAATTTATCGTTGCGTTATCACAAGTAAGTATTTTTCTATCTCTTACAATGTCTATTTCTTTTTTACCATAACCTTTTAACAGTTTATAGTTACTCATTATATATTGTTGAATTGTATCTTTATCTTGCTCTTTTAATTCTTTGGCAATATACTCTAATTCTTCAATTGGAATGCTATTTTCTAAATAATAATGATATAAATCAAAAGGCTCTCCTGTTAGTTTAGCTTCGTTTATTTCTTCTATTACTTTATCAATCAATAATAAATATCTAGCTTTATATTCGTTATAAACATTTTTTAGATTACTTAAATCACTAGTAAGTTCTAAAATAGTTTTAGGAAATCTTCTTATTAGTTTTGTTAAGAAGAATTTATTTAAGTCATACACTTCACAAAAAATAGCATATTCATTATGATACTTATTGATATCTGATAGTATATCACATATCTCTTTTCCATTAGCAGATGTTATTTTTTCTATCATTTTTCTTCTTTCTGCTTGAAAGGCATCTTCTTTTATTTCTCTTCTAAAAGCAACTTTTTCTTTAAACTTCTTTTCTTTTATATCAATGTATTGCAAATATAAAGGATGATTTCTATTATTTAATATATTTAAAGCATTATCAAAAGCAGAAGTTGTACAGTTAGTTTTGCTTCTAAATTCTTTTAACTCTATAACTCCATAAGATAAGAACATGTTTAAAATTGTTTTAGCAATAACATAGTCTGTATCCATTTCTTTTAAATTACGGGAAATAATTAATTTATGTTCTATTTCTTGTTTTATATTGCTTATTATATATAATTCTTTGCTAGTAAAGTTTTTACTTTTAAATAGTAAGTTTAATAAATCTAGAATATTGTAAATACCAATATTATATTCTTCAGCTTTATTTAAGGCTTCTTTATATATATCACCATTAATTTTATAGGTTTTAACTAAACTTAAGACAATATCCTTCTTATTATTTTTCGCTTCTTTTAAAGCAAGCATATCAAAGTACTTATTAAACTTTTCTTGGAATTCTACAGATTTATGCATATAAGCAGTATATTTATAATATTTCCATTTTATTAATAATAATTCTTCCTTAGTAGTAGCACGTTCTAACAATAGTATTATTTGATCAAAACTTAAATCGCATTTCATATCAATACCCCCTCTATAAGTAGCCATATTATACCAAAAAAATAGACTTTAGTCAATTATTTAAAATTAACAAGTCTATTATTAAATCTTTATCCATTTCTCCACTTTTAACTTTATAATCAAGTGAAGCTAAGTTTTTTATGATTTTAGTTAGTTCTTTTTTAGTATAATAACTAAGTAATTCTAAAGTTTTCTTAACTCTAAAGGGATGAACATCTAATATTTTAGCCATATCATTATAAGAGATATTTTGTTTAGATAAAATCATTACTTGATATAATAAACGGTACTGACTTTCTAAAAGTCCCATAATAGTAAAAAATTCAATATTATAATTTAGAAGTTCTTGATAATTTAAGAGTGCATTTTTCTTATCTTTAATAGCAATATTTCTAACTAAAGAAAAGGAAAGATTATCTTGATCATTAAGAGGTTTAACTAATAATTCTTTTGCTTCTTTATAAGTAATATTTTTACTCTCTAGGAATGCTAATTTTAATTTTTGACATTCACTTATTAATCTTTCATTATCACTTTTATAATATTCTTCTAAGAGTCTAAGTATTTTAAAATCTACTTTATAACCAGTAAACTCCATATCTAAGATATTTTTAGGACTAACTTCTAATTTTAGATAGTTAGCTTTTTTCATAAGTGTTTTTATTTCTTTTTTTCTTTCATCTAATTTTTTAGCAGTTAAAATTAGGAGAACATCATTATTAGGATTATCTAGGTATTTTAATAGTGAGTCTAGGCTATTATCAGTGTTAAAGTTATCTCCTATAATTACTTTATTAGGAGAAAGAAAAGAAATAGTATCAGCATCTTCTATTAAGGAATTGATACTATTCTCTTCTAAGTCATAATGAGTAACTAAGGCATCTTTAAAACCGTTATTAATAAGTTCTTCTATTTTTTTGTCTATTAAGGTTTTACTATCACTTATTAAGATATAGTTATTCATTTAGTAAAGCCTCAATTTCTTTTTTAATTTCTTTTAGATGTTTTTTATTCTTAATACCACCTTGGGCAAAAGTAGCACTTCCACCACCATTTCCTTCATAAGAAGTAGTAGCACTTTTAACAAGAAGGCCGGCATTTATATTATCTATGGAACTGCGACAGATAAAATTAACACTATTATCTTCTTTTATATTAGCGATAAAGATTAAGACATGGTCAAATTTATTACATAAATCATCAGCCATAGCTTTAACTAAGAACATAGCAATATTATCTAGTTCTAAGTATAAAAATTTCTTACCATTTATTTCTTTAACTCTATCTAAGTATATATCTAAGTTATTAAGAGTTAATTTTTCTAATTCATTGTTATATGTTTTTTCTAAGGCTTTAACTTCACTTTGGATATAACTAAGTTCATTTTGATTAAAAATTATATCTTTATAAGAAGTTGGTGCAGTATTATCTATATCAACATCAAACTCTAATTTAATACCTTGCTTAGTAGCTAAGGCAAGTATTTCTTTAGCTTTTATTAATAGTTTTACCATTTCATCATTATAAGGTTTAATAACTTCAAATAAAGTATTTTCTAGTCTATCATTAGTAACTGCTTCTATTCTATAGGTATTACTTCCTTTAGATTCGAAATTAAAGATAGCGAAACGTCTAATATCTTTAGTGTTGGCAACATGAGTTCCTCCACATAGTTCGATTGATTTATCTATTTTAACTACTCTAACTGTATCACCATACTTTTCACCAAATAAAGCCATGGCTCCAAGTTCTTTCGCTTTGTCAATTGGCATAGTTTCAGTAGAAGTAATAACACCTTTTTTGATAATTTTATTAACTAATTCTTCTGTTTTAACAATTTCTTCATCACTTATTTTAGATGGACAAGTAAAGTCAAATCTAAGTTTAAATTCATCAACATAACTACCTGCCTGTCTAATATTTTTATCAACTACTTGTTGTAGTGCATATTGTAAGATATGAACACTAGAGTGATTAGCTTCTATTTCTTTTCTTCTTTGTTTATCAATAATTACTTCTACTTCATCATTAACTGTGATTTTACCATCTAATAGTTTAACTTTATGGATGTGTTGACCATTAGGACCTTTAAAGACATCAACAACTCTTGCTTTAAAGCTTTTACCAACAATCATACCTGTATCTGATACTTGACCACCAGACTCTGAATAGAAACATGTTCTTTTTAAGATGATATATCCATCATGATCTAGAGTTTTTTCTAACTTGTCTTTAGAAACAATTGCAAGAACACTACTTTTTAGACGATATAAACCATAGACAAAGGTAGAGCTTTTAGTAAATTCCATTAATACTTTCTTTTGACTAGCCATAGCAGTTTTAGTACGAGCATTTTTCTTAGCTAGTTCTTTTTGTTTATTCATATAATCATTAAATTCTTCTAAGTTTACTGTATAACCATTTTCTTTAGCTATTTCTTCTGTAAGTTCAAAAGGAAAACCAAAAGTATCGTATAGTTTAAAAGCATCATAACCGCTTATCACTTTATCGTTATCATCTTTCATTATTTCTTTTAGACGACGTTCTCCATCTTCTAGAGTATTAAAGAATAATTTTTCTTCATCAAGAATATAAACAGCTATTTCTCCAGAGTTAGTCTTAAGTTCAGGATAAGCATCTCCCATAACCATGACAATAGTAGGTACTAGTTTGTAAAGGAAAGGTTCTTTGAAACCTAGAGTTCTACCAAATCTAACACTACGTCTTACTAATCTTCTTAAGACATAATCACGTCCTGTATTGCCAAAACTAGCACCATCTGCAATAGCGAATGTTACAGCTTTCATATGGTCAGCAATAACTTTAAAAGCTGTTTCACCATTATATAGAACACCACTTAGTTCTTCTATTTTTTCAATAATAGGTTTGAAAAGGTCAGTCTCAAAATTAGAGTCAACTCCTTGAAAAATACATGCCCATCTTTCAAGTCCTGCTCCAGTATCAATATTTTTATGAGGTAGTTCTTTATATTTTTCACGAGGAACACCAGGTTTAGAATTATATTGACTGAAAACGTTGTTCCAAATTTCTACATAGCGATCTTGGTCTTCATCATTAATGAATTTTTCCCAAGCAGTACCATCAGGATCTAATTTTTCACCTTGATCAAAGAATATCTCACTATCAGGGCCACATGGACCTTCTCCTATTTCCCAAAAGTTTCCTTCTAGTTTTATAATGTGTGACTCATCCATTCCTACTTCTAGCCATTTGTTATAAGCATCAGTATCATTGATATATACTGTTACATAAAGCTTCTCTTTAGGAATAGCAAACCAATCTTTACTTGTTAAAAGTTCATAGGCAAATTCTATCGCTTCATCTTTAAAGTAATCACCAATAGAAAAGTTACCCATCATTTCAAAGAAAGTCTGATGTCTTTTTGTAACACCAACATTTTCTATATCATTTGTTCTAATACATTTTTGAATATTTACAATTCTTCGTGATTCTGGAGTAACGCTTCCATCAAAGTATTTCTTTAAAGGGGTAACTCCAGCATTAATCCAAAGAAGTGAATCGTCATTGATTGGGATTAAGGGAGCTGATTTAACATATTTATGCCCATGTTCTTCAAAGTACTTAACCCACATCTTTCTAATCTCATTACTAGTCATATATCTCATATTACTACTCTCCTTCTTGTATTAATTTTTAATTTAGGTAATTGTGCAGATGATGTCTGCACAAATCAATTTCTCTTTTTATTTTATAGTTGTGCAACAAGCTGTTGCACAACTATATCTATCAAACTCTTAATTTTGTCACCGGCGGTGGCAAAATATTAGTCATTATCAATGCTTTCAAGGATTTCTTCTAATCTCTTATAAAAGTCGCATAAATCTCCATTATTTAAGATATAATAATCGGCAAAGGCAATAGGACCTCCTTTAGCAGAGTTTTCAATCTCAGCGACATCTCTTTTAATTATATCTTCGTGATTAAAGGGCCTATCTGGTCTTGACTCTACTCTATTATATCTAATTTTCTTATCTGTGCAAACACAAACAAGTTTTAAATCTTTAAATTTATCTTTAAGTATTAAATATTCATCCCAAGAATATAATCCATCTAAAACAGTATCTCCCATACTATAAGCTTTTTCTATTTTAGGAAGTAAAAGTTTCGCGACTACTCCCATTCCATGTTCTTTACGAAGATTTTCTCTAAATTCTTTTTGACTATCAGGAGTAATTTCAATTCCTGCTTCTTTCATCTTATCATAAATTACTCCTCCAAAATAGATTTTTTTATATCCTTGATCTTCTAAGTAAGTAGTGGCAACACTTTTACCAGTTCCACTCATACCAACAATGGCAATTAATTTTTTCATAAATACTCGACCCCACTTTCTAAATCAATTATTTTATCCGCTTCTTTGTATAGATGTTCTTTAGTTGTATTTTCTATTGTATAATCATAATCATCATAGTTTTCCATATCTTTTTCAGTAATGTGATTTTTTTCTTTTTCTGTTAGATTATTATTATAGTTTTCTCTAATTACATGAATTATTTTAATATCTGGAAATCTTTCTCTTAATAAATTAAATTCACTAACAAGTCTTCCATCAGTTATGATAAAGACATCAAAGTAATGTTTTAATATATCTATATCTTCACATAATCTATCTACTAAAAAGGTGTCTTTATGAAGAGTATTTTTTATTACTTCAATTCCCATTTCTTGTAAGAACTCTCTTGGTTTTTCTTCCATATTACCATCCCAACTGAAATAGTTTTTAGCATATTCATATAAAGGGGTTGTAATATGAAGAATGCAAGTGCTATCTCCTTTAAAATCGTATTTAGTTTTCATGTAACTACCAAGTAAATCTTTACCACTTCCAGCTTTTCCTGCTAGTAAATATATTTTCATATATATCACACTCCATCAAATACATAAAAAAGACCACTGTAGGAGTGTATATTACACGTTACCATCCTACTTTGGTCTTAATTTTTATAAGGGTATCCCCACAAAACTCAAGAACTTGCTTTCCAAAAGAATCTTAGTTAATTTACACCAACCATTAACTCTCTATATAAGATTTATCTTTTGTACTCTTTTCTCTCACTGTTTTCTGATTATTCTTTTGATAATTATTGAATTTTTCACCGATTTCTGTATTTTCTATAACAAATTCAAAAATTATCTTAACTGTTGCAATTATAGGAGTTGCAACTATCATTCCTATCATACCAAAGAAATAGTTAAAAAGCAAGAGTCCAAGCATAATTGTTACAGGATGTAATTTCATTGTTTTTCCCATTATTAAAGGTTGATAGAAATTATTTTCTAAAAGTTGACATACTACTACTGATACTAGACAGAAGATACCAACCATAGGGTCTATTGTAAAGCCAACAATTACGGCTGGAGCACCACCAATCCATGGACCAATATATGGTATAACATCAGTAACTGCACAAAATAATGCGAAAAGGAATGGGGCGCTTAATCCTGCTAGTGAAAAACCAATAGATTGAGTTATAAAGACAAGAGCACAGATTAATAATACTCCTCCTACATAACTTCTAAGCTTGCCATTAACTCTACTCATTAGATCTTTAGCATTCTCATGCCATGAAGTTGGCATAAGACTAAGTAGATGACCTTGGAATTTACGAAAATCAAATAATAAATAGAAACCAATCATAATTCCTAAGATAATATTAGTAGAAACACTAATTAAGCCTTTACCAAAATTCCAGATACTATTTGGAAGAGTGCTGGCAAGAGATGAACCAACTTCTTCTATTTTATCTAAAATGGTATCTTTATATTCCTCTATTTGTTTACTATCTCCTAAGTTTTCTAAAGTATCACTAACAAAATCTTGAGCATTATCGACTAAGTCTGGTACAACTGATACTATGTCAGAAACACCACTTGAAAAAGTTGGAACAGTAAAGACTAAAAGCAGGATAATAGAGCCAAATATAATTAAATATGTTAAGATACAGGCAAGAACACGAGGCATTTTTGTAGCTAATTTAGTAGCAAGAGGATCTAATAACCAAGCGATAACAAAGCCAATAAAGACTGGAGATATAACTGAGAGAATTGTTCCAATAACTCCAAGAACATTCCATTCTTTTATTAAGTAAGTACCTACTAATATTACAAGTATTATAACTAGAATAAAGACAAATTTAATTAAATTATTAGATAATCTAAAGAAATTATTAATAGATTTAACATCTAATTCAGAATCTTTAATTTTACGAAACATATGTAACCTCCTGGCTCTTATTTTAGCATATTCATAAGTAATAGTAAATAATTCATTATTAGTATATCCAAATTTAAGAAAGAAAAAAACTATAAAATTAGACAAATATCTAAATTTATAGTTTGTTATATTAATTAATTAATTATTCTTATTGCATAATCTGAAAATGATTTCCTGAATCTAAATATAAATAACCTTTTCTACCTCCTAGTTGTGGTAAGACATCATTATAATAATTTAATCTTTCAAATTTAGTAATAGTCAAGAAAACACAATTACCATCATCCATATAAACTAAAAATCTATCTTTATCATATTCATTAGGATCATATTTAATTTCACTTATTTTTTCTCTTATACTTCTATCTATTCTTTTATAATATTTAATAAAACTATTTATCTTATTATCTGGTATTTCATTTATTAATCTTGGAATCATATAAGGAATATTATTATCTAAAGTAATCTCATCTTTATTTTCTAATACATATTTACCATTATCTTCTCTTTTATAAAGTATTTCATATTCTTCTATTTTTATATTAAAGATATGATAGAATTCTCTATCTATTTTAACACTCTTGACTAAAGGATTCTTTAAGATAGCTTTTTCTATTTTACCTTTAGTTGTCTTATAAAAACTAGGATAATTGATTAATCCTGTTGCTTCTAATATTTCTTCATCACTAATTATATCGTTACCTGTAATAATTATATTTTTTACTTTGGTATCAGCGATAATTAGAAATAGAAAAACTATTATAGCGATTACTATAACAAATATAAAAAAGGGTAAAAGCCTAAGTTTTTTCTTTTTAATTACTTTAGTCATAAATCACTACTCCCAATTTACAAATTCTTGTTCAACTTTTAATTCAATACCATAGTGTTCTTTTACAGCATCTTTTACAAACATAATTAAATCATGGATATCTTGTGCACTAGCTTCTTTTTTATTGATAATAAAATTAGCATGAATATTACTAACTTCTGCTCCACCTTTAGTTAGTCCTTTAAGTCCTATATCTTCTATTAATTTACCAGCAGGATCAGCATTCTCAGGATTTCTAAAGACACTTCCAGCGCTAGGATAGTTTAAAGGTTGTGTTTTAACACGTCTTTCTTTTCTATCTTTAACTACAGCTTCTAAAGCATTTTTATCTCCTTTTTCTAATCTTAATGTAGCTTCTAAGCATATGTAGTTAGGATGACTTTGTAAAAAACTACTTCTATAATGAAAGTTCATCTCTTCATTAGTTAAAGTTATAATCTTTAAATCATCTGTTAATACTTTAACTGTTCTAGTAACATAGCCCATATCACTTTTATAAGCTCCAGCATTCATATAAACAGCACCCCCTATAGTACCAGGGATACCTGTTGCAAATTCTAAACCTGCTAGACTTCTTTTAATTGATTCTCGTGCTACTTTCATTAAAGATGCTCCTGCACCACATACTACTTTATTACCAAAAAATTCTATTTTATTAAACTCATCTAGTTTAATTAGAACTCCTTCATAAATTTTATCACTAAATAACAAATTACTACCATTTCCTAATATTTTATATTTTATATTATGTTTTTTTATAAGCTTACATAATAAAACTAATTTATCTGTATTTTTAGGATAAATTATCGCTCTAACTAAACCTCCTACTTTATAAGTAGTAAATTTACTAGCGAAAACATCTTTAGTGATTTTCCCTATATCACATTCTTCTACTTCTTTTAGAAATTCTTTCATTCTACTCATCCCTTACTAATTTTATTATCTCTTCATATATCTTACTAGCACTGTCTTTTACCCCGTTTTCTAAAAGTTTATCTTTCATTTCTTTTAACTTTTTTTTATTATTAATAATATCATCTATCATAGGAATTAGATTTTCTTTATTAAAATTCTCTTCTTCTAATATTTCTACACCTTTACCTAAAGCTTTAGCATTTTTATATTGATGATTATTAGTTACATAAGGACTAGGTACCATTATAGAAGGTAGTCCAATACTAGTAATTTCTGCAATTGTACTAGCTCCACTTCTTGTTACCATTAAGCTTGCATCTTTCATAATACCAATTAGATTATTAGTAAATGGTATTACTTTAACATTAGATGGTATTTTAATATCTTTATAAGCATCATAGTAATTAGATCCTGTAATTAATAATATTTGATATTTTTTATTTTT
Organism: uncultured Bacilli bacterium; assembly: GCA_944358355.1. GTDB lineage: Bacteria > Bacillota_I > Bacilli_A > RF39 > UBA660 > Onthousia. Next base: position 17,027 of record CALVQY010000018.1, read on the forward strand.
AAAACATGGTATTATTTCTTTTAACTTTTCAGTAATAGTAAGAGAACCTAAAGAGCCCATAACAATAATAACAAGTGGTAATTCTTTTTTGAATCCTAACTCTTCTTTAGTTACCTTCTTTGCATCTTTAATTTGTTCACTTCTAGGATTTCCTGTATAGACAGTTTTATCTTTAGGAAAGTCATTTATACTTTCTTTAAAAGAGACTAAAATTTTATTAACATATCTTGATAAAAATTTATTAGAGACACCAGGAACTTTATTCTGTTCATGAATAATAGTCTTTATTTTTAATTTACTAGCAGTATAGATAACAGGAGCGGTTATATAACCTCCAAAGCCTATAACAACATCTGGTTTAAATTTAAGTAATTCTAATTTTACTTTATTACAGGCTTTGTAGTAAGCTTTCATAACTTTAAAGTTTTTAAAGAAATTCTTTCTATTTAATCCCATCATAGAAATACCAAGATAAGGTATCCCTTCCTTAGGAATTATATCCTTTTCCATTCTATCAGTAGTACCTATGTATAAAAACTCTATATTTTTCTCTTTTTCTTTGAGTTTATTTATTACTGCTAGTGCTGGAAAAATATGGCCTCCTGTTCCTCCTGCTGTTATAACTATTTTCATCTTTTTCATCCTTCCTAGTATAAGATATGTTTGTTTTATTTATTATATTTAAAAATTATTTCTTCAAATTCATTTTTTATCTTTTCTAAATCTTCTTTAGTGATAGCTTCAAATCTTGCTGTTAAGTTAGGACCTGTATTACTAGCTCTTACACTTGCCCAACCATAATCAAATGTTACTCTGATACCATCTATATCATTATATTTATAGCCTTTTTCTTTAGCATAGTCTATTACTTTTTGAACGACTTTAAATTTAATATTATCGTCTGATTTATATTTCATTTCTGGAGTTGAATAATATCTATTGATACCATCTAACAACTCTTCTACTGATTTTGTAGTATTAGAAAGTATTTCTAGTAGTCTAAGTCCTGCATAAATACCACTATCAAAACCTAAGAATTTATCTCTAAAATAGACATGTCCTGATAATTCTCCTCCAAAGGCTAAATCTAATTCTTTTACTTTCGCTTTAGTATAGGAATTACCTGTTCTATAACAGTAAGGTGTCCCTCCTAATTTAATGATTTCATCTTCTAAAGATTTACTGCATTTAACATCGTATAGGAATGTTTTATTATCTACTTTATTTATAATATCTCTAATAATTATTATCATATAATAGTCAATAGGAATAAAATTACCCAAGTTAGATATAACGCCTACTCTATCACCATCACCATCGAAAGCAAGACCAACATCGGCATTTTTTTCTTTAACTACTTTTTTTAATTCTTCTAGATTACTTTCAATAGAAGGATCTGGGTGATGATTAGGAAAAGTTCCATCACTTATGCCGTTGATAATAGAATATTCTACATTAATTCTTTTAAAAACATCATCTAAAATAGTAGAAACTGTACCATTACCAGGGTCAAGAACAACTTTTACTTTTCTTTTACCAAATGATAGATTATCTGTTAAAGCTTTAAAATATTCTTCTTTAACACTTTTCTTAACGATAGAACCATTACCTTCACTAAATTTTCCTGATGTTATATAGTTATAGAAGTCTTCTATCTCTTTTCCTTTAGCATTATCATAGTTTGCAAAAGCTATTTTAAAGCCATTTTCATCTTTAGGATTATGACTTGCTGTTATCATAATACCAGAATCTATTTTTAAATGTAGGCAAGCGAAATAATACATAGGAGTTGTAGTAAGACCTATATCAGTAACATTAATACCTGTTTCAATAATTCCTTGTATTAAAGCTTGATGTAAATCAGGTGAAGATATTCTATTATCATGTCCTATTACACATCTATCTTTATTTAATTCTCTTAATTTAGAACCAAAGGCAAGACCTATTGTATATGCTGTATCTATATCTATATTAGTAGGTATAACTCCTCTAATATCATAGGCTCTAAAGATGTTTTTATTAATATCTGTTTTTATTTGCATTTTATCCCTCTTTTCTTTATTATAACATGTTTTTTTAGTTATACTTTTATCTTTATAGTACTTCTACACAATTTGACAACTAGTGTTTCTTTTTTAAGACATATTTTTTTAATTTAGCTAGCGAAGTATTGTCTTTTAAATCTATTTTAGGGAAGGCTTTTAACATATGTCTAACAAAAAAGGTATTTTTGATTTCTCTTTTTCTTTTTATTTCTTCTCTTATAAGTTTAGTTATTTCACTAGTCACATCTTTATTTTTAAATTTAAGGGTTGATATTTTTACTTGGCATAGAGTTGTTATTGTAATAATTACATCAACAAAGAAGATTACAAAAAGAATGATAGAGACTATTCTTAGAACAAAAGGAGAAAATGAATCTAAGATGTTAGTAACAAAAGGATTAACAATGTAGGCAAAAATTACTCCTCCTAAGCCAAATAAACAAGCGTTGAAAAGACAAACTCTTCCTTCAATATTAAATCTATGGTCACTATAATCCCACCATCTAGCTTTAAATATTTTTTCTAAGATATAACTAGTAATATATTCAACGGTTGTACATATAAAAGCACTCATAACGAAGACTGTTAAAAAATCAATTTTATATTTAATGATAATGCTACCCATTAAAAGGCAAGAAATACCATATATGGGAAGATATGGTCCTAAAAAGAAACCTCTATTTAATATTAACTTTTTTTCTCTTAATGAACAATTAGTAATTTCTATAATATAGCCAACAACAGAATATACTATAAATAGTATAAAAAGATAGCAAATTTTATCAAACATTTACATCACCTATCCTAGTAACATACCAATAAGAGAAATGATAATACCCGTTATTAGACCAATAGTAGTAATTTTTTTGTTCTTTGTCTTCTTAACTTTAGGATATAATTCAAATATTATTATGTATAGAAGCATTCCAATAGTTAGAGCTAGTAATGAGCCAATTACAATATCACTAACAGTATTAATGTTTAGAAGGAATAGTAATAGGCCTCCAATAAAGCTTGAAATAAATAAAGAGATTATACAAAATACATATTTTTTAATATTAGAATCACTATTTAAGGCAGTAGTAATAATTATTCCTAAAGGAATATTATGAAGTCCTACTCCCAAAGCCATCATTATACCTAAATTTATATCACTAGCGCTTGTTAAATAGATAGCCATGCCTTCTACAAAGTTATGAATTATAAGAGCAATAGTAGCAAGAAGACCAATATGAACAATGTTCTTTTTAACTTCTTTTTTATTCATTTTACTATCATCATGTTCAGGAATTAAATCATCAATTATTTTGAAAATTAATAAGCCAAGACAAGTAAAGAGAATAAAAAGATAGATATGTGTTATACCAAGATGTTCAATAGTATGGCCTAATAAATCTACTAATATTAACATTGTAAGTAGAGAAAAAGCAAAAGCAAAGATAAAATCTAAGACCTTTTGTTGTTTTTTTAAGAAAAATGCTATTATAACACCAATAAGGATAAAAAATCCTAAAAGAAATGTTATAAATAAAGCAAGAGTATTTTGCATAAGTTATCACTCCTAACATTTTTTTAGTTTTTACTTTTTTTAGATAAAGCTATATCTATCTTCAAGATATTTTTTCATATACCATTTACGAATATTTTTATCTTTTACTTTTTGAATTAAAGTAATATTGTGCTTCCAAGGCAATTGTGCACAGTTTAAACAGTGCACAAATTCAGCATCATCTTTATATTCATTATAAAATGCTTTCATATACTTTAAATTACTAACGGAAAACCCTTTTAAAGTAGGAAATGTATTTTTAAGTTCGAAAGCTACAGTTTCTACAAATTTATTTCCCCATTTACTATTTTCATCTAATGTTTTCCCTATTCTATAATACAGATTAACTAAATTAGCATTAGCATTTATCATAATTTCTAACTGAGTATCTTTAACATCTTTCTTTATATCATCACATATTTCTCTAAATGACTTATCTAGCATAATTAGCTACCCCCCTTAAAATATTACTGTTAAGATAACTATTATTGCTAGGATAATACGATAAATCATGAATAATTTAAAGTCATGTTTCTTAAGATATTGTAATAAGAACTTAATACAAATTAAACCAGTAACAAATGATACAACAATTCCCAAAATAAAGATAGTTGCATTTTGCATTATTAATTCTACTGCCCCATCATCAAGTAATTGAAGAATGCAAGCTCCAAGAACAACAGGTGCTGATAAGTAAAATGAAAACTTAGCAGCACTTTCTCTATCTACTTTTAAGGCTCTTGCACTAGCGATAGTAGTACCACTACGAGAAAATCCTGGTATTAGTGCAAAGACTTGAGAACATCCAATAATAAAAGCATCTTTGAAAGATATTTCTTTTGTAGTCTTCTCTTCCTTGCTATTTTTATCTACTAAATAAATGATAACACCCATAACTATTAGAGCAGTAGCGATTAATAAGTAATTAGTTCTAATAGCATTTTCTATTGTCTCTTCAAACAAAACACCTACGATAGCAGCAGGAATAGTTGCAACCACTATTTGCCAAAATAATTTACCATCTTTATCTTTAACTCCCTTGGTAACACCTTTTATAACCATGTTTAAGAAATCCTTAAAGAAGAAAACAGCTATCGCTAACAAAGTACCTAAATGTAGAGCTAAATCAAAACATAAAGCAACTTTACTAGACATATCAGCTCCTATTCCAAAAAGATCTCTAAAAATAATTAGATGAGCACTACTTGAAATAGGTAAAAACTCGGCAATCCCCTGAATAATTCCCAAAATAATTGTATTAATAATATCTGTCATAATAAACCTCTTTTCTTCTAATAAGTATATCATTAAAATATAATAAAAGAAAGTAGAATAAACCTATTAGACATTTATAAACACTAGAAACTTATATTAAATTAATAAAGGGACTGAGTAAAAATAATATTTTTATTTTTTACTCAGTCCCTTTATTTACTTGGCTATATCAAAGTAGTTATTTGTTTCTTAGATAATCCTGTTATTTCACTAATTAAATGTATATTCATCATTTTGGAAAGTATAGTTTTAGCAATGGATTTTTCTCTTTCTTTACCTAGCTGTTTCAACTTCTCTATAATTATTCTTCTCACCTTAACAATTGAATATCTTTTTTCTTTAATCCAGTGTAACTCATTATTTTACTAACGCTTTCTCCGGCTTTTAACATTGCTTTAGCGATAGATTTTTCTCTTTCTTTAGCACCTTCTTTTCTGCCTTCACTTCTAGCAGAATTTACTTCTTTCTTTTGTACTATCTCTGCATCATAAAGCATTCCAAATTTATCATCTAATCCTAATTCTTTTAACTTTTCCATAATTATTCTCCCTTCTTCTAAATCACCTATTATTTCTTCCATCTCTTCGTAAGAGTTTGCTGTTAACATAGATAAGTACGTTTCATATTTGTTAGTTCCATTATATCTTATTCCTTTGTAATTTAAAAGATATATATCTATAATATTTAAATTTTTTAATATTTTTGCATATTTGGGATCTTGCAACTTATAATTTATTAAACTATTACCTTTCTTCCCGTCATTTATTATTTTATTGTTTAAATTGATTTGGGTTACATATCTTTCATCATAATCTTTACCACTTAAATATCCATAACCTGCTAATCTTAAAGCATAGTATAGATTCTTTGTTAAAGTATATTTGTAAACAAATTGATTTAATTCAAGATTAATAATTTGTTTTCCTTTTTCATAAATTAAATCTGCTCTATAATCTTTAACTTTATTACCAGTATTCATTTCTGGATCAACTAGCTTATATTTCTTTAAGTCAATACTAGTTTTATATTTAATAATTTCCTCATAGAACCAGCTATAGTGTTTATCTTTAAGTAAAGCTTTAGCAGTTGTATCTGCTAATAAGGAAATAAACCTTGGAACTTTATTCATATTCTTCCTCCTTCTGCACTACTTATAACACAGTCTATAAACTAATGCAAAAAGGCAATTTTCAAAATTCAAGAAAAATAAGTCCTCAATTTACTATTTTCTCTAGAGGAATTTTAAATATTTATATCCAAAACTTCTCCAAATTACAAAATTCATACTTTTTTCAAAAATTTTAAAATTTCTCCATTCCCCAACTTTTATATATCACCTCTTCTATCTATAAAGTATCATAATAGATAAATCGTGTCAATACAAATAAATAAAAATTAGACAGTATACATAAATAATTGTATTAATAATATCTTACATAATTAACCTTTTTCTACTAGCCAGTTATAATATTAAAAATATAGAAATAAAAGAACTAAAAACATGTTAGACACATCTAAACACTATCCATTTGAATAAAAATGAGCAACTAGTTTTTTTATTTTACCATCTTCAATTTTAGCTTTATATCCCGTATTATTTCTATACATTGGTGAACTAACATCATCATTACCCGTAATATGAGTTTCATCTTTCTCTCGTTCTAGAGCATCACCAAAATACTTTTCCATAAATTCTCTAGCAAATATTGCACTAGGAGAATTGTCTATTTTCTTAGGTTTAGGATTTAAAATAGCATTTATTAATTCACCTCTTACTTCGTTAGCGTTAACAATTCCTCTTACCTCTGTTTCAAAAACTTCTTGATATATTTTTTTATCACACAAAATATTTAAACATGGATCAAAAGTATATTCATTATCTCTATAATGAAAATTAATCCAAGAATGCCAATATTCTTTGTATTGATCAAATATTAAATTTCCTCTTTCTATATAATCATCATTATTAAGAAATACTATGGAACTTTCGGTAGTTTGCCAACACCAGCCTTCTAAAGCTCTACAACTCATTAAATCTAAAACTAAGCCCTCGTAATCACCACAAACTTCTATAGTTAAATTCTTTAGTTTTTCTTTTAAATACTTATATACTTCAATATCTGCCTTGTTTTCTTCTAAAATTTTAAATCTTTCATCTTGACTAAGTCCTATATTATCTTTAGAAGAAGTTTTTTCTAAAACACAATCTAATATATCTTTACAAGTTATTATATCTTTCATCAATAATCCCCCTTACGAACAAATAAAACAAAATAAATTTTGTTTCGCCCTTGTCGTTACCTCCAAGGATTCCTACTTCATAGATAGAGTAAC
>CALVQY010000019.1 GCA_944358355.1 uncultured Bacilli bacterium
TCATAATAATCAGGATCTTCCTTATTTCTATATTTATAATAAGTTTTAGGACTTATTTCTAATACGGCACACATATTGTATAACTTATAATTATCTCTATATAGATTAATAAAAGTTACTTTCTCTCTCGTTGTGCCTTGAGGAAGGCCTGGTATTTTTTTAATATTTCATATCTTTCTTTATAATCTTCTAAAGATATTCGTCCTCCATTTTTAGACTTACCACGAGTTTCTTCTTTTTCAATATACCCATTTTTTCTAATTTTTCTTATCCAATTCAACAATGAACTTCTAGGAATATTATATTTACGTGCAAGACTATATGTAGAACCACCAACATTATAATATTCATTTACTATTTTCATTTTTTCTTCATATGAATATCTATATGTTTTATTTACTTTTTCAGCCATAAGAAATACACCTCCTTTCGGAGGTGTATTCTATCATAAATTAGACTTTTTTTGTATGTCTACCCTAAGGGGTGCATTTCAAGAGATAGATTCTTTCTTTGAAAATTTACGTGGTAAAAAGAATGTTGAATATCGTGAAGGACAAGCAACTATGGCTTTAGATGTCTTAGATGCTTTAAAAAATAGAGAAATTCTTTTAATTGAGGCTGGAGTTGGTATTGGTAAGTCTTGGGGTTATTTAATTCCTTTGTTATATGCAAGTAAAAATAAAGATAATTTTAAAGGGTTTATAATATCAACTTCTTCTATAGCTTTACAAGAACAACTTAAAGAAGAAATAAATAAATTATCTAAGATGCTAGATATAGATATACCTTTTATTATCGCTAAAGGACGTAATAATTATATTTGTAAAAAAAGATTAGATGAGCAACTAAAAAGAGATAAGGATAATGGAGATTTACAAGAAATTAAACGTAATGTTGTTAAAGGATTTATTGATAAAGATGATTATAGTGATATACCTAATAAGATATGGAACAATATAAATGTTAACTATGTAAATTGTACTAACTGTTTATATAAAAACGATTGTAAATATATGCTGAAACGTAAGGCTTTTCCTAAGGCAAAATATGTTATTTGTAATCATGATTTGTTAGTAGAAGCTTTAAAAAGAGATAATAATGATTTAATTTTACAAGAACCATCTATTTTAATAGTAGATGAAGCTCATAATTTAGAAACTAAAATTAGAAATTCTTATAAAGAAAGAATGAATAAAAATAAAATAGAATCACTTATATTAAAAATTAGTTTTATGATATATGATGATGATAGCGATGTCTTAGCTGATAATTATTTGATTCAATCTTTAAATAAAGTTTTTAGGATGATTAGTACGAAAGCTAAATATAAGTATCGTAAAAATGCTAAACGATATGTTGAAATGTTTGATGAAGAAACTAGTGGTTTTGATATATCTAATAAATTAAAAGAAGAAATAATTATTTTGATAAAGCAATTAGAGTATTTAATAAGTGAAGCGAATAGATATAAATATTTTGATAAAAAGCTTATTAATTATGTTTCTATTTTAAAAAGCTATATTGATATATTTAAAGATATGATAAGTGATAATAGTAAAAATATTTATTTTGTCTCTTTCATAGCTAGTACTAAAGAACATATTAATCTAGAATATGTACAAAAAGATATTTATAAAGAAGCAGCAAAACTTTTAAGTAATAATAACTATGGTAAAGTTTTTACTTCTGCTACTATGACTACTACTAAAGATAATTACAATTATTTTGCTAATAATTTGGGACTTAATGATATAAATGGTATTTCTGTTGTCAAAGAGTTTTCGCAACCTTCACCTTATGATTATGAAAATAATAGTCTTCTTTATTTTAGTGATGATTGTGTAAATCCTAAAAGCTTAGATCATGATCTTTACTTAAATAGTATTGCTAATAAAGTTTCAGAATTAATTAAGATTACTGATGGAAGGACATTGGTTTTATTTACTTCAAAAGCAGATATGAAAAGAGTATATGAAATAGTAACTAGAGAACAGTATGATTTTAATATTATGTTGCAGGATGATGATGTTAATACTGATATTTTGAAAAATACTTTTAAAGAAGATGTTACATCTGTATTATTTGCAACTGGAACATTTTTTGAAGGAATAGATGTTAAAGGAGAGTCTTTAGAGAATGTTATTATTACTAAATTACCATTTCCTGTTGTAAATCCTATTATTGAAGATAAAGCGAGTCATTTTATAGATGGTCTTAAAGAAGTTTATTTACCAGAGATGCTTATTAAATTGAAACAAGGTGCTGGAAGACTTATTAGGTGCTCTACAGATAAGGGTATTGTTTCTATTTTAGATTCTAGGTATAAAGATTATGAGGATACGATTGTAGAAGCTTTACCATTTACTAATATAACTAAAAATATAGAAGATGTAGAAAGTTTTGCAAATAATAAACTTAGTGTCTCTAAAGTAAAAAAATAGTATAAGTATTTGACAAGTGAGCATTTTAATAGTAGAATTTTAATATATTCAAAGTGTTGATGGAAAGAAGTAACTATTTATAACTTTTAAAAGAGAGTTCATGGTTGGTGAAAATGAATAGAGTTAAATAGTGAATAACATTCAGGAGCGCTTAAAGAAATTAAGTAGAATAAGCCGGTTAAACCGTTATCTTTTAAAGTGATCATTTAATATGATAAATTGGGTGGTACCGCGGATATAGACTTCGTCCCTTTGTTAGGATGGAGTCTTTTATTATTTGAAATAGAGGAGGAAAAAAGATGGATGCAAAAGAATTATATGATAAGATTGATGAATTTATGGATAAAGAAGTAGTGTTAGAAGGATGGATCAGAAATCATCGTAAACAAAAAGAGTTTGGCTTTATAGATTTTTCTGATGGAACTTGTTTTAAACATATACAAGTTGTTTATGATAATAGCTTAAAAGACTTTGAGACAGTACAAAAATATCATGTTGGTAGTGCTATTAAAGTAAAAGGTGTGGTAGTCAAATCACCTAAAGAAGGGCAACCTTTTGAAGTACAAGCTAGTGAGGTTATATTATTAGGAGAGTGTCCAGAGGATTATCCAATACAACCTAAGAAACATTCTAGAGAATTCTTAAGAGAACAAGCTTATTTAAGGCCTAGAACTAACTTGTTTCAAGCTGTATTTAGAGTTAGAAGTGTAGCAGCATATGCTATTCATAAGTACTTTCAAGATAGAGGATATATTTATTTCCATGCTCCGTTAATAACAGCTAGTGACTGTGAAGGAGCAGGAGAGATGTTTCATGTTACTTGTTTTGATTTAGAGAATGTTCCAAAAGCAGATGGTAAAGTAGATTATAGTAAAGATATGTTTTCTAAGCCATCATCTTTAACTGTATCAGGACAATTAGAAGCGGAGACTTTCGCTCTAGCTTATAAGAAAACTTATACTTTTGGGCCTACTTTTAGAGCAGAGAATTCTAATACTAAGGTACATGCTAATGAATTTTGGATGATTGAGCCTGAGATTGCTTTCTGTGACTTAGAAGGGAATATGGAAATAATGGAAGAGATGTTAAAGTATGTAGTTAGTTATGTATTGGAGTACTGTAAAGATGAAATGGAGTTCTTAGATAAATTTGTAGAGAAGGGACTACTTGATAAACTAAATAAGCTAGTTAAATCTAAGTTTACTAGAGTTACTCATAAAGAAGTTATAGACATATTGCAAAAAGCAGATGTTAAGTGGGAGTTTGAACCTATTCAAGGAGAAGATATTGCTAAAGAGCACGAGAAATATATTACAGAATATTTTGATGGCCCAGTATTTATTACAGATTGGCCTAAAGATATTAAAGCTTTCTATATGAAACAAAATCCTGATGGTGAAACTGTCGCTGCTGTTGACCTTGAAGTACCAGGAGCAGGTGAGATAATGGGTGGATCTCAAAGAGAAGAAGATTATGAAAAGCTAGTCGCTCGTATGGATGAGTTAGGCATGGATAAAGAAGAACTTGATTGGTACATTAATCTACGTAAATATGGTGGTTGTGTTCATTCAGGATTTGGTATGGGATTTGAAAGACTTTTAATCTATTTAACAGGTGTTGAAAATATAAGAGATGTTATACCATATCCAAGAACACCTGGTAATTGTGAGTTTTAGAAAAGCATCATTTTGATGTTTTTCTTTGCCTTTTAATTTAAAGTGACTTATAGTATAATGAAATAAAGAAGAGGTGACTAGTTCATGAAAGATAAATATCATTTAACAAAAGAACAAAACATTTTTTTAGCAAAAAAAGTGTTGGTTTCAAATATTTATAATAGTGCAAGACTTGAAGGAATTAATACGACATATCCTGATACTAAAACAATTTTAGAGGGGGTAAATGTACCTAGTTTAAGATTAGATGAAATAAATTGCATTTTAAATCTAAGAGATGCTTGGAATTTTACTCTTTCTAATATAGATAGTGATGTTACTCTTGATTTTATATGTAAAGTTAATTCTTTTGTGTCAAGAAATGAATCTTTAGAATGGGGTGTTTTAAGGACGGGAAAAGTTGGTATAAATGGAGTTGATTATATTCCTGATATTCCTAATAGAGAAGATGCAATGACAAATATAAACGAGATTTTAAAAGAAGAAAATATAACTAGTAGAAGTTTAAATCTTATGCTCTATTTAATGAGAAGTCAACTATTCTGGGATGGTAATAAAAGAACTGCTATGATAGTTGCTAATAAGCTTTTTATAAGTAATGGTTGTGGTATTATTTCTGTTAGAGAAGATGATATAAATGAGTTTAATAAACTATTAACTGAATATTATAATACTGGTAATAAAGATAAGATAATCCCTTTTCTATATGATAAGTGTATATTCGGTTTAGAATTAAATAACACATAGATTTGCCTATGTGTTATTTAAATACTTAAGTATATTATCTTTTAAATATATACATTCACTAGTATCTTTAACATCAAAAGTCTTTATGAAAACATTAATGATATTATTAATAGTATCTTTTGTAATTGTTCTTTTACTTTCTTTTAAATTTAAATCATAAATAAATGCTAGAATGTTAGCAAGCTTATCTATAGCAGTTTTTCTATTTCTTATATCAACTAATCTATGACTAGTGAAATCTTCTTTTACTTTAGGATTAACTTTTGCTCCTTCTATATAGGGAAGGGCATAAAAGTCTTTGATATTATCATCATATGTAGCCACATAAAATATATCTAATTTATCTGCATCTCTAATGGCTTTACAAAATAATTCTTCTTTAGGAGTTAAATCGTAGTTTAAATCTATTTTATTATGATATTTAACAGCTTTATAAATAATTTCATCATACTTATTATCATCTATAAAACTTCTAATAAGATTATCTTTAAAAAGAATATCTACTCCTAAATCAGCATGATCAACAGTTTCGTTATCTATATAAGAATGATATCTTTTTCTTTGCAAAAATCTACCTATATCATGTAAATAGCCAATAAGAATTAAAAGTTTGGTATCTTCGTCATTTAACTTTAATGAAACTGCTAGTTTTTGACAGTTATTTTTAACTCTTAAAGTATGGTCATATTTTCTTTTTATAGAAATATTATTTAAGTCAAAACTGTTAACATAGTTTTTAAATGTTTTATCAATCTTTTCTAAATCAATCATTTTCACCTAAAATATTAGAGTCTTTAATATCTTTTGAGTATTTTTAAAATTGTATTTAGCGATATCTTTTAACTTTTCTTCACCAAACTTATTAACTAACTCTTCGCCAATTTTATCAACGTTAGCTCCTGCTCCTTTAGGTAGAGGTAGTCCTACTTCATCACTGATTTTATCAAACTCTTTTAAGAATATATATCTACTAATAATAGATGCTGCGCCAACGGCAAGATTCTTATCTTCAGCTTTTTGGACGAAAGTAATACCTCTTTGAATATTAGGAACATCCTTAATATACTCATAATATCTTTTTTCTCTTGCAAATTCATCAACAATAATATAGTCAACTTCTGGTTTTAAATCTTGCATTATCTGATAAAGCACTTTGTTATGCATAATAGCTTTAATCTTATTCATATTAATATCTTTACTATATTTTTCATTATATTCTTTGTTAGTTAAAATTAAACTACGATAAGGAATCTTTTTGATTAGTTCTGGTGTTACTTTTAAAATAAACTCATCAGTTACTTTTTTAGAATCTCTTATACCTAGATCTTCTAAGAATTTTACATTATTCTTACTTACATAAGTAGCGGTTACAACAATAGGTCCGAAATAGTCTCCTGTTCCTACTTCATCACTTCCAACTGATGAACAGTTATGATATATTGAATCTTTTTCTTTTTGTTTTTCTTGTTCTTCCTTTGTATTAGATAAAAAAGTTCCCCACATTGCAGCATCTACATCAGCACTTGTACCTTGAAACATAACTTTGCCAGATTCATACATCGTAATAACAGTATCTTCATCTTTTGCTTGGAAAACAACATATGGAATCTTTTTGTCACGCATTTTATCTTTATAATACTCAAGCATTTTCTTCTTTACTTCATCATTAACTTTAATAACTACGTTCATAAATTTATCTCTCCTTAAAAAATATTATAGCATAGTTTAAAAAAATAGTTTATAATAAATATAGGAGTGTGATGTTATGAGTCCTAATATATTTAGTGTAATTATTATCTTGCTTATTTTATCCTGTGGTCTTTTAGGAAGTAAAAGAGGTATATTAAAAGAACTCGTTATAATTGTAGGAACAATTGTTATCTTTGTTATTGCTTTCTTCTTAAAAGATGTTTTAGCAGGGTTCTTTTGTGAAAATTTACCATTTTTTAATCTTAGGATACCGTTAGGAAATCTTGTTAGTTTAAATATCATATTTTATCAATTAATAGCATTTCTTTTAATAGTTATAGTGCTTAGATTAATATTACAAATATTAATTGATGTTACTGGAATATTTAGTAGAATTATTAATGCAACAATAATACTTGCTCTACCAAATAAATTATTAGGTTTTGTGGTAGGATTGATTGAAGGTTATATACTTATGTTTATCTTTTTAACAGTTCTATCTATTCCACTTAGTGGTAGTGAATTGTTTATGGACTCTTCAGTTAGAAAATTTATTGTTAATGATACGCCAGTATTAAAAGATACTTTAGGTGGACTTAACTATGCAATAGAAGATGTACTTAGTTTATCTAGTGAAGATGATAGAAATGCTAATGATTTGAAGGTAATTGATATTATGTTAAAATATGATATTGTTTCTACTGATTTTATGGATAATCTTAGAGAAACAGGTAAGCTTGATGAGATATCAGGACTTGATAGTGTATTAGATAAATATAAGGAGGAATAGTTATGAATTATTTAGAGAATGCAGATGATTTTAAAGATTTAATAAAAGAAGGAGATGTTTTAGTAGATTTTTATGCTACTTGGTGTGGACCATGTAAAATGTTAAGCCCTGTTTTAGAAGAAATTGCTGAGAAGTTTCCAAGAATAAAAATAGTTAAAGTAGATATTGATGAATTTGAAGAATTAACTAGAAGTCATGGAATTATGAGTGTACCTACAATGGAAGTATATAAAAACGGTACTTTAGTAAAAAAAGAAGTTGGTTATCATAATCTAGATGAAATAGTAGCTTGGATGCCAAGGGACTAGTAAAACTAGTCTTTTTTCTTTGATAATATGTAAATGCAACTGGAAAGTTACACAAATTAACTAGAAATTGGTGGGACGCAACTAATTATTTTGATAAATTTGACATGAGGTGAGAAATATGAATTTTGCTAGTAATTTGCAAAGATTAAGAAAAGATAAAAATATGAGTCAAGAAGCACTAGCTGAAAAGTTAGATGTAACTAGACAGTCTGTGTCTAAATGGGAGAGTGGTGTTACTTATCCAGAGATGGATAAATTAATATCTATTTGTAAAATCTTTAATGTAGATATGGATACTTTAGTAAATGGAGATGTTTCATTAAAAAATGAGAAACATGAGAAGGATGTAACTGTTAATACTAAGGATATGCTAGATAAATTTAATATGCTAATGAAAAAGATAGTTTGTCTTTTTGAAAGTATGAGTTTTAAAGAGATAATAGGTTTTTTAGTAACAATATTTATTTTAATATTAATTATATTAGTAGGTACTATTCCTAAAGAATTGATTGAAAGTTTAATAGGTAATGGCCTTTTATATGATATAGGTTATATTGGTCCTACTTTAAATAATATTTTTAGGTTAATAGTAGATATATTATATAGTATATTTTCTATAGTTATCTTTATTTATGTTATAAAAATAAAATATTTAGATAGGATTAAAATAAAAGAAGAACCTGATAAAGAGATAGTAGAAAAAGTTAAAGAGAAAAGAGTAGAAGAAGTAGAGAAAGTAATTATTAAAGACAGTAATAACAATCATTTTACAAGTTTTCTAGCTAAGATAATTATATATATTATTAAATTCTTTGTAGTATGTTTTTTAGTCGCTCCTTTAATTTGTATAGTAATATTTGCTGTTATGCTTGGATTTCTTGTTTTATTTGTCTTTAAAGGATTACCTTTAGTAGGAGTACTTTTATGGACTATAGCAGGGCTTATTATTACCTCATTGTGTTTTGAAGTTCCTTTAAACTTTGTTATTAATCATAAAAATAATTATAAAAGAGTAATGATTTCTTTACTTATATCACTTATTATCATTATTATAGGTTCTATTATCTTTGCTTATGAATTTTTCTCTATTACTTATGTTGATAGTCTTCCTAAAGATGTTAAAACTAAAGAGATAACAGAAGTAATTCCTATGACAAGTGATTTTAAGACTATAGGATATTATCATAATGATATAGAGTATGTTAAAGATGATAGCTTAACTGATAAAATTGAAATAAATGTAACTTACTATGATTATTTAATAGAAAATAATATAAAGATTGAAGTACATAATAACAATTTATTAGTTTATGAAGATAGTCCTAAAGAACTTAGCTTTAATAAAGTATTAGATAGAATTAGTGATGATATTAAAAATGGTAAAGTCTATAATTATGAGAAATTAACTGAGTATAAGGTTACTATTAAGACTAGTAGTGATAATATAGAGATGATTAAAAGTAATAATGAAAAATACTTAAATGAAAATAATTCCTAGTTTAATTTAGGAATTATTTTCTCTTTATAATAGTTTATAGTTGATACTTGGTTTAATGTATCTAATATATCTTTAGTTACTTCTACTATATAAGTACATTCTTCTTTATAGTCTTTATTTTTTATAATACTATTTTTAAGTAGGTAGTTTATTTCTTTTTCTTTAGAATAATTAAATGTAATAGAAGCGATATAGCCTTTAATTAAATCTACTTTAGTACATTTATTAATAACTTCTTTAGCAGTAGAGGAATAGGCTCTTATTAGGCCTCCAGGGCCTAATTTAATACCACCGAAATATCTTATTACTACTACTAAGACATTTACTAAGTCTTCACTTTCAATAATAGTTAAGATAGGGATACCTGCTGTTTTATTAGGTTCTCTATCATCACTAAAGCCTTTATCATTTATTAATTTATAAGCATAACAGTAATGAGTAGCATTTTTATATTCTTCTTTTAGTTTGTTTAGATTATTTTTAACTTCTAATATAGATTCTATAGGAATAATAATACCTATAAATTTAGAGTTTTTAATAGTTACTTCATATGTTTCTTTATTAATAATACTTTTCATAATAGATTCCTTTCTATATTTATATTTTACATTAAAGAAGAAGAAAACACAAATAAGGTACTTGTGTTACCCTTATTAATTGATATATAATCAGTAATAGATAAGATATAAGTATTAAAGATATTTAACTGGATATATTAAGTAGTAAGGAGAATGAATATGGCAAAGACTAGAAAAGAAATATTAATAATAGGATTAATGTTATTATTAGTAATAGCATTAGTAGGAGTAAGTTATGCAGCGTTTAGATTTATGGGTGTAGGCCAAAGAGAAAATACAATAACAACTGGCTCTATTACAATGAGTTATACTGAAAGTAGTAATACAATCTCCTTAAACGGAGCCTTACCTACAACAGATAAAACAGGAATGAAAAGATTAAATCCTGGAGAATATTTTGATTTTACTGTAAGTAGTAAAATAGTAGGGAATGTAAATATTAACTATGAAATAAGTGCTAAAGAAGTAGGAGAAGGAACAATAGATGGGAAGTATATAAAATTATATTTAACAAGAATAAAAGAAGATGGCATATATTATCTGTTTAAACAGATAATATGTAATTTCTTAGATAGAATGAGACAAATTAGTTTTTAATATTATAATCTAGTGTATTACTTATACTAGATTTTTTCTTTTCCCATAATTTCCCATATTTTTTTAATAATTCTTACACTTTTAATTGATATGATTAATATGTAAAAGAAAGGAAGTGGTAAATGTAGTAGAGAAATTTAAGTTACGTTTACAACTATAGTTTTTTTACATAAATAATAAAAAAGAAAGGAGATGATAGCCTCCTTGTAGGCAAAGTCTAAAAATAATGTTATACTAGGGGTAGGTGGTATTATGTATAAAATATGTTTAGTTGAAGATGAAACTGATTTAGCGACTGTAGTTAAAATGTATCTAGAAAAAGCCGGTTATGATGTTGTTACCTTTACTAAGGGGGCCGATGCCATTAATTATATAGGTAATGATGTTAATGTCTGGATATTAGATATTATGTTAGGAGATGATGTCAATGGCTATGATGTAATCAAAGCAATTCGTGAAAAATATCCACTTGTGCCTGTTATCTTTACATCAGCACGAGATCAGGATTTAGATCGAATTTTAGGCCTTGAGTTAGGTAGCGATGATTACATTACTAAACCATATTCTAGTAAAGAACTTGTTTTAAGAGTTAATAATATCATTAAACGAGTATATCAAAGTAGCGATACTAAAACCTTAACCTATTTAGATTATACTATTGACTTAGATAAGAGAATTGTAAGTATTAAAGATAAAACTATTAAACTTACAACTCTAGAATTTGATTTACTTGTATTATTAGTTCAAAATATAAATAAAAGTTTTTCAAGAGAAGATATCTTAGATGCTATTTGGGGTACTGATTACTTTGGTAGTGATAGAGCGGTTGATGATTTAGTTAGAAGACTTAGAAAGAAAATGCCTTTATTAAATGTTAATACTATTTATGGATACGGATATAGATTGTCAGCTTAATTATGAATTTCTTTAATAAACTATCTCATCAGTTATTAATATTAATAATAGTTGTCTTTCTAGCTTTCTTCATTACTTTATCAATTGTTTTACCTCAAGTTATTGTTCCATCTGCGGAACGTAATATTTATAGTTACTTAAGAGAACCTCTTGAATTTGTCCAATCTGATATAGATACTGACTTAATTACTACGGAAATAGCTTATTTATATAAAATAGGCGATACAGTTGCTTATTCAGATAATATACACGATATTATTGACTTTAAAAATGTTAATGATATAATGAATGCTTTTACCGATAACTACGGAAAATTTATATATAAAAATAAAATATATTATTATTATACACTCCATAATGATGATGTTACTAAAATAGCTCTTACCAATGATACTTATATAGAAAAAACTAAACAAGATATCTTAGATGCTGTCTTCCCAGTAGTAATAATTGCTTTTCTGATTATTGCCCTTATCTTAATACTTTGGGGGAGTCTAATTGTTAGAAAAATAGAAAAGCTTAAAAATAAAATTGATAATATTGATAATGATAATTATGATCATACCTTGACATTTCAACTTGATGATGAAATGCGTTCATTAGAAATGGCTATTGAAGATATGCGAATATCCTTGAAAGATCAAGAGGAATATCGTAATCAAATGTATCAAAATATTTCACATGATTTTAAAACACCTCTCACCGTAATAAAATCATATATAGAAGCTTATAATGATAAAATAGAAGATGCTAATACTGTAATTGATGTTATTAGTGAACAGACAAATAAGCTTGAATTAAAAGTTCATTCACTTCTTTATTTGAATAAATTAGATTATTTAAAAGAAAATAAAAATGTGGAATATGAATTAGTTGATATTAAAAAAATTATAGATACTGCGATTAAAGAATTTAAGTTTCGAAGAACTGATGTTAAATTTATTGTAAGTTATGATAAAAATAGTAAATTTTATGGTACTTATGATTACTTTGAAACTGTTATAGATAACTTATTAGCTAATTTTATGCGTTATGCTGATTCCACTATAAAAATATTTGTCAAAAATAACCGTTTAACCTTATATAATGATGGTCCTAATATAGATGATGACCTCCTTGAAGGAATCTTTACTCCGTTCCGAAAAGGTATAAAAGGTGAATTTGGATTAGGACTTTCAATAGTCAAAAAAACTCTTTTGCTAATGAACTATGATATTAAAGTTAAAAACGAGAAAAAAGGTGTATCCTTTATAATAAGTAAGAAGGCTTCTAAATAAAGAAGTCTTTTTTGGGTATATTAGTACTAGGTGATGAGATTTATGAAAATATTAATAAGCGGTGCTAGAAGTAATATTGGATATGCTCTTTCTAAACTATTAGCTTTAAGAGGACATATAGTTTATGCTGGATGTAAGACTTTTAAAGAAAAGGAGATGTTAGAAGAAAAGATTAAGGATGAGAAGATTATTATGTTTCCTCTTGTTTTAGATTTGTTAAATAATAATATAGACTTTAAGGCTTTAGATATAGATACCTTAATATTACATGCTTCTACTTGTAATGGAGGAAGTATTTTAGAAATATCTTGTGAAAGATTAGAAGAAGATATTGATGTTAATATTAAAGGGAATTTTAGACTATTACAGAAGTTTTTAAGGTATTGTTACGATAACAATAAGAAAGGTAAGATCTTTGTTACTTCTTCTTTAGCAGCTTTTTATCCTTTACCATATTTAAGTAGTTATACATCATCTAAAATATATCTTTATAATTTAGTAAAGACTTTGAAATTAGAATTATTATATCAAGGTTTAGATATTAAAGTATCACTTATTATGCCTGGAGCATATCATACGGGTTTTAATGATTTAATGATTGATAATAAAGAGAAAGATACTTATATTTTATCTGAAAAAGCTTTAGGAATGAGTAAATATCAAAGAATATTTTTTAATCTGTTAGAAAAAGATAATTATTATAAACTCGTTAGAAAAATAGTTAAAGAAATAGAAAAAGATAATCCTAATTTTATTATCAGTTTGCCAATTTGTCAGAAAATATTTACAAAAATATATGTAATATTTAATACTATTATAGTATAATAGTAACGATGTTTAAAAAGGCAGTGATTAGTTTATGATTAAGAAAAAGAAAAAAATAGAGAGAAAAAGTAATAGTTTATTAGATGAATTTAAGTTAAAAAATAAAGAAGAATTATTAAAATATAATAAATTAGTTGTAGGCTGTGCTGATATTGTTAGTGTTGATGAATTAAATAAAGTAAAAAAAGAAGCATTAACTTTAAAAAATAATAATGGAGAAATATTTGAAATAGTTAAAAATATGATTATGTTTCCTCTTAGTGCTAAAGAAATGAGCCAGGTTTATAAAGAATATCATGATAGAGAAATTGTTAGTGATTTGTTAGAGAAAGAGATATCTAATAAAGAGAAAGATTTAGATGTTACTTATAATGATGTTGATATAAAAAGAGATGAAGTAAAAGACTTTCAAGATAAAGCTTATGATTTAGAAGATATGTGTAGGAATTTAGATTTGTTAGAACTTACTACTTCTTTAGATTTAGATAAAGCTTTTAGTAATATAGAGAAAAGTGAGAAAGAAAAATTAAGCTTTGCAACATCAGCATTGTTAGTGATAGGTAGTTTTTTAGCATTTAAAAATAATAGAAATATTATAGGAACAATTCTTACAACTTATCTTGCTGTTAAAGTTGTAGGAAGTATTGTTAATCCTGATAAAGAAAAATATTTGGATTTGTGTAATACTTATATTGATTCTTTAGAAGATTATTTGCAAGATGCAACTAAAGTTGAAAGAGATTTAGTAAGTAATTTAGATAATATTGAAACTTTAGAATCAACATTAAAAGAAAAATATAAAGACTATTTAAAAGAAGATGGATTTAAAAACTTGTTTAATCTTATTGATAATGTTAAAGATAAGATAAATGATAGTTTGAAAAAAATAAATAAAACTAAAGATAATTTAGAAAGTACTATTGATGAAAGCAAGGTTAAAGTAAAGACTTTGGAAGGGTAGTGCTTAAAAAAGAAAGAAGATAGATAAAGTGTTTAATGAGTTTGTAGATGATGAGACATTTTATGATAAAGAGTACTCTAATGATAAGTTTCCTAATACTTCATATTATTTGAGTTTTAGAAATTGTACTTTTACTAATATAGATTTTAGTAATAGTGATTTAGAAAGAATAGATTTTATGTCTTGTAAGTTTAAATCTTGTGATTTCCGAAATGCTAACTTTAGTAATAATGGGATAAAAGATTTGACTTTTACTAATTGTAACTTATTAGGAATAGACTTTAGTAGTAGTACTTTAATAGATTCTACTATTAGTGATGCTAACTTAGATTATAGTAACTTTTCTTTAGTTAAATTTAATAATTTTAAGTTTAATAATTGCTCTTTAAATTATTCTAGTTTTAATGAAGTAAAGTTTAAGAAAATAGAGTTTAATTACTGTAAATTATGTAATGCGGAATTTTTACATACATCGTTAAATAAAATAAAATTAAATACTTGTGATATAACTAGTATAAAAGTATCTTTAGATGATTTAAAGGGAGTTGTTGTTAATATGAATCAAGCCTTAGATTTTAGTCTATTATTAGGTATTAAAATAGAAGAGAGTGATTAGATTGAATATATATGCTCATAGAGGAATATTTGATAATAAAAATATAGTTGAAAATACAATTAAGTCTTTTAGAGAAGCATTAAAGATAAATGTTAATATAGAGTTGGATGTAAGAGTTACTAAAGATAAAGAAATTGTAGTCTTTCATGATAAAGATTTAAAAAGACTTACTAGTATAGATAAAGATGTTAAAGATTTAACTTATGATGAGTTAAGTAGGATAACTCTTTTAAATACTACAGATACTATTCCTAAGTTTGAAGATGTACTTAAGTTAGTTGATGGTAAAGTTAAAATATTAATAGAATTTAAAGAATCTTTTAGTAGAGAAATCTTAAAAAAGATTGATAGATTATTATTAGATTATAGTGGGGAAGTATTGTTACAGAGTTTTAACCCGTTTTTAATCAAGAAAATAGCCACTACAAGCTTAAAAAGATATGAACAAGGTATTTTGCTTACTAATAAGTATAAAGGTCTTAGAAGACTTTTTTATGACGTATATATTTATAAATATATTATAAAGAGGAAAAACTATAACTTTATAGCTTGTCCTAAAGAATTAGTATTTAAAGTTAGAGAAGTAACTGATAAGAAAATATTTATTTGGACTATTAAAACTAAAGAAGAATTTATTAAATATAAAAAGTATAGTAATAATTTAATTTGTGAGAAGAAAGGAATAATTATATAATAAAAACAACCTAAGCGGTTGTTTTAAAAATCACTAATGGTACGGACAAATAGTATATCCGAAACCTTAGGAATAGTTGATAAACAACTAATCACTAAATACATTTTACCATAGGTATTATTTATTTCAACATTTTTTAGTTAATTTTTTTGCATTTTTGTAATTTAGTTTATACCACTTGATAAATTCATCTGTGGCACTTGTTCTATTATCAGGTCTATTATTTCTTTCCTCATCAGTCATTTCTGCTAGTGTTTTAATACAATTATCTGGTACAAATACATACCATAGATTTGATTTTGCTCGTTTATTTTCATGTCCTCGTAATTCATTTGATAAAGAACCTTTACTTATTCCAAAGAATTGATAATATTCATTTCCATCAAAGAAAGTAAGACAATCTAGAAAATAGCAACTTCTATCTGTTACATCTTTCATTGTTTCTAAAAGTTCACTTACATTAGAACTAACACCACTTCTTTTTACAAAGGCACCTGGATATCCTGGATTATTAGGATAATGTTCTATATAGAAACCTGAGTCAGCAACAAATACAGGACTACCTAATTTTTCGTATGCTTGCCTTGCTTTTTCTTTAGATATAAATTCAATATCATTAACATCTGGCTCATCTAAATCACATTTAAAATAATCAATAGTAATCCCAGCATTTTCAAATTTTTCTTTTACTGAAACATACTTACCATAATTACCAGTTATATAAGTTAAATTTTCCATATTACATTTTTCCTTTAAATTTATATAATTTCTTTACCAAAGTTGGATTATATTCTGGTTGTGTTAAATCTATATTCTTGTCTTCAGCAATTTTTTTAGATAAGAAATACATTTGCAAAATCAAATAATATTCTTTCCAAAATATGTTATCACTTAAATCATTTGTATCAAAAACAGATATATTTGAATATTCACCATTAATAGAATCAATTAATAAATCATCTAATTCTTTTAAACCATGTGATAGATAAATTATTCTACTATTTGGATATTGAAATAACAAATTACTTCTTCCATGACAATATGAACCTTTATCATGAATTACTGCTGGTGCTAATCCGACTTCAGTTAAATTAGATTCTAGAACACTCGCAGAAGATTTTGTTTCATATCCACTCATTATTTGAATTAATGAAGTATCTTTAAAATCTACATTTAATTTATTTATTTTTTCTTTACTTCTTAATAATAATTCTTTTATTTTATCATTTATTTTTTTTATTTCATTTGAACTTAATTCTAGATTTAGTGAAGTAGTAGAATCAAGAAGCAATGATATTGGCCCCAAACTAGTAGCTAATGATATAAAACTCTTTTCTCTATCATAAAGTTCATTACCCCAAGATACCACTTGATAATTAGATTCTTTTACATTTTCGGTAATTAAATATTTATTTCCCTTAAAATCTAATAATGCTTCGCTAATTCCATTAGTATTTCCACTAGCAGAAATTGCAATTAAATTAGAAAACATATTTATATTTGCTTTATAAAAGTAATCTCTTGGTTCAATTACTTCACAAATAATTCCAGTTAATCCTAATCTCTCAATAATTAATTGTAAATAACATGCTATTACTTTAGAACCTCCAGTTGCCATAATTAATGTTGGTTTATTATCTATGGTTAATCCATATAGCATTTCTCTTATATCATTATATTTACCTAAACATGGATCATTAACCTGCATTATTCTTTCTTCTAGTTTAGAAAAATTTAATTCTGTAGGTTCAGTATGTGTGTGTTTAACCATTATAAAACCTCTCCCTTGCTAATTACATATTAACAAAAGAAGAGGAAATATATATGTCAGTTATAAAAATTTTCTAATAATTTTATTTCTTTAATGCGATTTATATAAAAATGTCTTATCTCTTTTTTTCTCTCACAATATGCAGCGACTCCCCATTCTGATCCAAGTAATATTAAATCGTAAGGATGAATAGTTCTTGCAGAAATCTCTTTTTTATCTTTAGAATAATACTCTATATAACACTTTCTTTTTTCTTTGATTGCTTTATTAACTAAATTATAAAATTCTTTGTTTTTAATATTAATAGCATTTGGTGTTATAAATCTTTTTGGAACATTTATATTTTGATTTAAGACATAGCCACCATACGGACCTTTAATTGTATCTATGTATATGCCTGCTTTTTCTATTTCATCTTTATAAACTCGAATCATTCTAGGACTAACTTCTAATTTTTCAGATAATTCAGAGATGCTATATTTTCTGCCTGAACTTAAATATTCAAGCATAGTTAATACATTACTGATTTTAGACATATAGCACCTCCAAACAAGTATAAATATTCAAAATAAATTTATTAGTATAAATATTTTAACACAATTTACTTTTTTTTAAAATATATATAATAATAATTAAAAGCTCCACAATGTGAAGCTAAAATTTAGTGAACCATTAGATTAGAAATAGCGTTGTTAACTTTGTCTAGTTCTAATCCAACAACATCTTCTCTTTTTTCACCAAGTAATTCTTCTGGAATTAAACTGGAACTTTTTAATTTAACCAATATTATTTTTTTATTCAATTCCAATGCTTTTCTGCATTCCCAGTTTTGCCAATTAATACAGCCAATTTCATTTCTATCTCTGTGAGGTGCATTTATATAATCTCCACTAATAACAAGCAAAATATTTGATTCGCTAATCTTCGTAGTTAAACCGGCCTTAATCCTACTGATATCATAAGTATCTATTTCACTAGGCGTTTTATCTATTATATCAAAATCAATGTATTTATTATTATTCCATAATCTAATCGCATTTCTAGAATACTTATCATTTTCATAGTCAAAACTAATACAAACTTTAGGTCTTGCCATTTTACTTTCCTCCTTTCCTTAATTTATAATTAAATATAAAATACGATATATTTATAATTGTTAAACAGATTGTTGCTAAAATTGATATTATTAGAAAAGGTAAACTTAATTTATTAATTATATTAATAATAACCTTAGTAATAATACATAAACTAAATAAAATAGGAAAAACATACTTATAAAAGGTATATGAAAATGTTAAAAACATTGGGTATTGATCTAAATAATTTCTTCCTTCTCTATAAATAGGTAATTTATGTTTTTTTTCTAATTCATTTTCAATATGATGAATATATTTATAGTTCTTTTCAATATTTGCATTAATTTGGTAATATCGTATAGTTAAATATGAAATAATAAACCAATTAAATACTTCTAGCACTTTTAATTCAAAATTAATACTTATTCCTAACTTATCAATAAAAAATTCCTGTATATTTTCATATATGTTGTTAGGATATACAATCATTAGCATTAATATCAATATACAAATACACAAAGCAATAAATAATTTGTTTCGATTTTTTCATTATCTTTCTGTAGTAAAAATGTATCTTTATAATGGTCATATAATATATTTGTTTTATCCATGTTTCAATTTCCCCCTATAACTATATATTATAACATGTTTTTACCATTTGTTGCCAATTATATTATCTTTCAAAGTCATCTTTTTCCTTACTTAAATCTAAATCTTCAATGTCATCGTCATCTAAAACTTTATCTTCATACATATCATTAACTACATCAATATATTTATCATCTTTATCATACCAACTATGAAGTTTATCGTGTAAGAAAGATATTAGTTTTTCAAACTTATCTTTCCAATAATCTAATGTGGTTTTTAAATCATGTATTTTAGATTTTAAAAATGATATTTCATTGTCTTTTTCTTTAATCGTATCATTTAATGTTTTAACTCTTAAATTAAGTGCTTCATTATTTTCAGTTAAAGTTTTTATCTTATTATTTTTATCCTTTAATTGTTCATGAGCATTTACTAGTGTGTTAGATAAAGTTTGTATTTTATCATATTCTTTGCTAGTATTATCTACTTGTTCGATAAAGCCGATAAAAGAATCTTTATATTCTTTTGACAAAATATAATTATCCTTGTTTAACTTAGATATTTTAAGTCTATCTATTTTATCTTTTATATCTTTAGAGTTTTGTTTCAACTCTGAAGATTTTTTATTTGCTTTTTTTAAGCTTTCAGTATTTTTTTCAATTTGTTTTTTTATTTCAATATAGTTATCCATATCAGATACATGAATATCACGATTTCTACCTTTTTGTTTTTGCTTTAAAGTAGAATCTAAACTATATATTTGGTTAAATTCTTCAATACATAAAGTTCTCATTTTATCTTGTAATCTAATTAATGATTCTTTAGTAAATACATCTGATTTACCAACTTGTTTTTCCATACCATTTTTATTTTTATATTTAATTGGAACACCAACAATATGTAAATGTGGACTTGTTTCATCATAATGGATTATTGCACTAGCTACTTTAAAATTAGGAACAAGCATTTCTAAATCATCTACTTGTTTTTTATATACTTCAGACATTTTCTTTTTAAAATTTTCATCTTTGGTATCCCAATATTCTTTGTCTCCAAGTTCAAGTATTATTTCACAAGCAAGATCTTTCTTTTCATTATAAGATACATTATCAAAGTAATTATCAATCATTCTACTAGGTCTAGATTGTTTAGAATTGTATTCAAGTCTTGCTTCTTCAAATTCACTTAAATATAATTCTTTTACATCCTCAAGTGGAGAAGAAGTACCTCTTACTATTTCTATTAGTTCTTGATTATCATCATATTTTCTATAATTATGTTTATCTACTTTTGATAATTGTCTTACATTTTAAATAGCATTATTGGGTAAAGAAGTTGTTCCACTTAAATTATTCTTACCATTTTTCTTGGATATATTTTTCTATTTTTATTACTACCTAAATGTAATGAATAAGCAAGTTCTGACATAGTTTTACTCCTTTCTAAAAGTGACCACCAGAGTGGCCATTTTGGTCATCCAAAATTTCTAACCCCCTAGGAATTTTGTACGCCGAGCATACAAAATATCCAGTGGGCTAAGGTTTAACACATTAGAATCCGTTTACTTTATTTCGTAATAACCAAAACTTCGTAATGGTTAAAACTACATAAAGTATTAATTTTTAAATTGCTATCGCCACTTTCATTTACTTCGTAAATATTATATTTGAATATTGAATTTATTAATAACAAAGCATAATTTCGCGATTATAATTGATAAATTTACTAATTTTAACAATATTTCCTATTGATAGTCAGAAAATATTATCAGACAAATTATTAACTATAAATATTGTTTTATAAGGGGAAAAATCAATTTTGCCCGATAATACGAAAAGTCCGATAAAACGTGCCACGCATTTTAAAAATCTTCTTCAGTAACATTATCGGGTATTGTTTCAAATACATCTCTAATGTTTACCTTTATATCATTCGGGTTATTCCTTGTAGCAAGCATTCCCATTGATAACCAATTCTTATCTCCATTATTATCTTTTTGTAATGGGAATACTCTTATAGGAACTTCATTCCTATGAAGAGGTCCTATATCTAATTTTTCAGTTTCTTTATAATAAGTTCCTTTATATAAATTAACTTCATAATATTCATTTAATCTATATAAGTGTTGCATTACATCTTTAATTGGCAAGTATTCACTATATCTTATATTTGTATCTACACAAACACCATTGAAATCGTATGTAAGAGGTCTTTTTCTATCAATATAACCTTTTGTATATAGTTCATTAAAATCATTATAAAATGTATTTCTAAAATTAATTTGTTTTACAACTAATTTTCCATTTTTAGTTTCTAATTCAACATCATCGATATATCTCATAATTATATCTGCTTTAGTATCTCGATCTAGTAAATCCCAGTTATCATTAAAAGCATAATAAGAAATTGGTAATTTAACTTTATTGATAAAGTCCATATCTCTTTTTAAAAGTATATCTTCAGTAGTAAAGTTTAATTGTTCTGATTGAGAGTTCTCAAGTAGTTTAGTATTAATATCTTTAATTTGATTTTCTATTAATTCTAATTCATTTCTATATTCTTCTTCTGTGAATATTGAATCAATATATGCTTTTCTAATTCTATCTTTTTTATTATTTAATGATTTTAATTCTTTTTCTAATTCTTGTTTTGGATTATCTAATTTGGATTTTAATACTGGTAAGAAAAATTCATTAACAACATTATCATATTCTAAAATATCGGATAATAATACTTTAACTGAATCTTCAATAGTTTCTTCTTTAATATTATTTTTACAATCTTCACACCTATAATAGAAATACCATTTATCATATTTAATTTTATGAGTTGCTCCACCAGCAAGTATTCTTCCACATTTTGGACATCTTAATTTTTGTAAAAAGATATAAGTTTGAGTTCTCATGTAGTTTTTTTGATTTTTCTTCTTTTGTGCTTGGCAATTTTCCCATAGTTCTTTACTAACTAATGGTTCAACTACATTTTCATAATATACAGGTTTGTTAATTGTTTTACCTGATACATAATCTCCTTTATATAATTCATTAGATAAAATCTTTAATATTCTTGTATCTTTCCAATTTGTTTTTCCTAATACTTTTTCTTTGTTATATATGTTTGCAATAGTGCTATAAGAATTACCTTCAAAATATAAATTAAATATTCTTATAACTATATCTTTTGTTAGTGGATCAGGAACTAATTTTTTATCAACTCGTTTAAAACCAATAGGACAAACTGCTGGAATATGACCTTGTTTAATTGCACCTGCCATACCAACTTTAGTTCTTTCACTTGTTCTTTCTATTTCATTTTGTGAAACTGACATCATTATTCTAGTTAACATTTTCCCATTAGCCGTTGTTGTATTAATATCATCATTAGCACATACTAAATCAAATCCATATTTTTCAGACGTTTTAAGTAAGTTTTCCCAATCATATATACTTCTTGATAGTCTATCTAATTTTAAGGCAATAACAGTGTTTATTTTACCGTTTTTAGCGTCATCTATTAATCTATCAAACTCTGGTCTATGATTTCCTGTTTTAGCACTTATTCCAGCGTCTTGGTAATAATCATATATCTTATAACCTTTAAACTTACAAAGTGCTTCTAATCTTTCTTTTTGTTCTGGTAAACTAAAACCTTCTTTAGCTTGATCTTCGGTAGATACTCTTAAATATAAACCACATATTCTTTCTTCATCTCTCATTAAATCTCAACTCCTTTTACTAAAAAAGAGGAGACAATAGTATCTAGTAAAGTCTAAATACTACTGACTCCTCAACATAATTCATATTATATAATTTTATTATATCTTTGCAATTTAACATGATGTACCTCCATTTCTAGAGAATACCTCTTTCATTGATTATATATAATATCATCTTTTAAAGATTTGTCAATTCCCTGATTAGGGTATAAATAGTATTTAGATAGTCTTTAAATAATCTTCAAATTCAGATAATTTAATCTTATTGGATAAATTCTCAATAAAGACTTCATTAGAATAATTGAATATCAAGAAAGTTTTATCTTTGATAATAATTCTATTTGGTTCAATATAAGTTAAATTAGTTCTATCTATCTTCCTTATATTTCCATTAATAATTGTTGGTGTTGTTTTAGCAAACTCACATATCATTTCTAATTTCTTTCGCAAGTGTTCTTCAATAGGTAATTCTTCTTTAATAATATTTACCATAATACCATCCTTTCTTTTAGGATAGTTTTTAATAACACAAAAAACTAATCCATTTCTGAATTAGTTATTTATCAAACTCGAAACTATAAAAGTTCGAGCAGAATTCCTCTTGGTAGCGAGAGGGGGATTCGAACCCTCGACCTTTCGGGTATGAAAAAAAGCTCTAATTAGTAATATGATGTAAAATATCAAAAAAGCCTTTATTTTTAAAGCTTTTTATTATTTGTAAAATTTGAGTAAGTTTGAATAGATTTGATTAAATATAAGTAAATTTGAATTATTTTTTATAAAAAATAACTAAAATATAACTACAAATTTTTTATAGATATTGTTTATCTTAATATCTTATTTAATACATTTATATGTTCTTCAGAATTAATCAAGGCATCTTCACAATGTGCTTTT
>CALVQY010000020.1 GCA_944358355.1 uncultured Bacilli bacterium
TAAGATACACCTAATCCTTTACTAGCACTAATAACTGTTTTAGCATAAGTACTAGTTAACTCTGTATTTTCTCCTAATGTTCTTTTATACAT
Source organism: uncultured Bacilli bacterium (assembly GCA_944358355.1). Lineage (GTDB taxonomy): Bacteria > Bacillota_I > Bacilli_A > RF39 > UBA660 > Onthousia. The sequence goes on from CALVQY010000020.1 coordinate 93, forward strand.
ATAGTCACTTGAATTAGTAGATACATCAACAACCGGTGCTAGATTTAAATTAAGTCCTAGTTCTGATAATAATAAACTTTTATTAATAGTATCTTGTTTTATCTTATCAAAACCACCACTTAAGTATAAATCTCTTGGTGATTCAAACTTACTACTAGCAAGATTAGGATTACTACTAACTCTTACAACAGTTCCTCCTTCTTCATCAACTGCCGTTAATATTGGTACTTTAGATACATTTTGTAAATTATTAATCATATCTTTTACTTCTGGTTTCGTCTTATCCCTAAAATCCTTTTCAAAAAAGACATAGCCTCCAAATTGATAATTTTCTAATGTTTCAATAGGATTATCAGGATACCTTACAAGAAGTAATTGACTAATCTTTTCATCAAGAGACATAGTTTTTAACTTCTTAGCAGCAAAGATATAAAAATCCTTAAAAATACCATTATCTTGCCACTCACTAGGAATTCCTTCGCTATCACTAGTTCCATTAACAGTTTTATAACCTAAAACCTTATTATCTTGCTTTTCCTTATTCTTATTTAAAGAACCATCATACTCTAACTTAACAACTTCGCCAATTTCTAAACTATTATCATCCAGTCCAAAAGTATAAATAATATTATTACTATCTTGCACTGTAAAAGTACCATCATTAACACCAATAACAGTAGCAGTTAAAGTTTTAGGAGTACTTTTGTTATCATTAAAGTTGCAACCAATAACAATACCCCCTATAACAAGAATTAAAAGTATAATAGAACCACCAATAATTTTCTTCTTCATAAAATTCACCTCATCACTACTAACATTATATAATTATTTTATAACTAATATGAAAAATTATTTAATAATATTGACTTAGACTAGACTCTAAATGCTATTATAATTACGAAGGGAAGTAATAATATGACAATAAAAGAAGTAGCCGAAAAATTTAATATGACTAATGATACACTAAGATATTATGAAAAAGTAGGTTTAATTGGTCCAGTTAAAAAGAATAGTAGCGGAATTAGAGATTATAGTGATAATGACTTAAGAAGAATAGAATTTATAAAATGTATGCGTAGTGCAGGTCTATCTATTGAGATATTAAAAAAATATGTTGATTTATATGAAAAAGGAGATAGTACTAAATTAGAACGTCAACATCTATTAGAAGAAGAACAAGAAAAACTTGAAGAGAAAATTAAAACTATGACTGATGCCTTAGATAAACTTAAATATAAGATAGAACTTTATAAAACAGATAAATTAGATAAATATTTATAATCAGAGTAAATTAATTATTCTGATTATTTTAATTTATGTTATACTAGAAAACAAAAAGTAATATTTAATAATGACTAATTAATTTAATTAACCTATTTCGTTAACTATTTATTGACATATTTATTTCAATTATATATAATTAAATTAACCAATTAGGTTAATCTAAATAAAGGGAGGTTCTAGTGCAGTTAACATACAAGACAGATAAATTACAAAAATTATGTGAAAATCCTAAATATAATAAAGACTTAGTCAAAAAATATGGTGTAGAAGTTGCCAAAAAACTACCATTAAGAATAAAAGAACTTAAAGCTTTTGATAATTTAAATGATGTACCTACTTGCTTACCATATAGAAGGCATAAACTAAAAGGAGACTTAAAAGATAATTTTGCAATTAATATAACAAATCAATACAGACTAATATTTAAAAATAAAGATAATAATATAATAATAGAAGATTTAAGAAATATAAAAGATATAGAGATTTTGGAGGTGAATAAGCATTATGAGTAATCTAAAAAAGTTTGAAGAATATGTAATAGCACCAGGAGAAACACTTTTAGAATTATTAGAAACAAATTGTATGACACAATTAGACCTTGCTAATAAAACAGGTATAACAAAAAAAACAATTAATGAAATAATTAAAGGTAAAGCCCCTATAACACCAGCTACAGCATTAAAATTAGAATATGTCTTTAATATAAGAGCAAGTTTCTGGAATAACCTAGAAAGTGATTATCGAGAATCATTAGAAAGAAAAAAGGATATGGACTCTATAATAGAAGATGAAAAATATTTAACAAATATTCCATACTTAGAAATGTCTAAAAGAAATTGGGATTATATAGAAAAAACAAAAGATCCTATCGAAAAAGTAATAAATCTAAGAAAATTCTTTGGGGTAGCATCATTGTCATTTGATACAGAATTAAAAAAGAAATTAGCTTTTAGAAAAAAAGATAATGAAAACTTTTCTTTAGAGTCGTTATACTGCTTTTTAAGATATGGAGAAATAGAATCTAATAAAGATAAATATCCTAAATATAATACCGAACTATTAAAAGAAAAAGCAAAAGAAATAAGATTACTAGCTAACACATCATTTTTAGAAAACTTACATAACATAAAAGAAATTCTTAGAGACTGTGGTGTTGCTCTAGTTTATGAGCCTCATCTACCTCATACTTATATTAATGGTGTCTCTTATAAAATCAGTTGTGATAAAGCTATTATAATGATTAGTGATAGAGGAAAAAGAGATGATATATTATGGTTTACCTTATTTCACGAAATTGCTCATCTTATAAAACACAGTAAAAAAGAAATATTTATAGATGATGATAATATAGATAAAACAGAAATAGAACTAGAAGCAGATAATTATGCAAAGAATATTTTAATAAAAGATACTGAGTATAATAATTTTATAAAAAATAATAGATATACAGAAAAACAAATAAAAGATTTTGCCAAAGCAAATAATGTTAATACTGGTATAGTAATTGGTAGATTACAAAAAGATGGTATAGTCGGCTGGAGTGATTTTAATAATTTAATTACAAGGTTGTAAAGAAGGAGTAGTTATGATTGAAGTAAAAGATATTAAAAGATTAGGAAATTTAAAAGAAGAAGAAAATTTAAGATTTAGACAATTTCTAAAGATGAATGCTGATTCTGATAAATTAGATAGACAGTTTAAAGAATTACATAATAAATATTTTAAAATATATGACTGTTCAAAATGTAGGAATTGTTGTAGAGAATTAGGAACAGTTATTACAGAAGATGAATTAGATGCTATTACTAAGACTTTACATATTGATAAAGAGAAATTTAAAAAGAAATATTTAGAAGAAGATGATGATAGATATAAATTTAAGACTAAATCTTGTCAGTTTTTAAACAATAATAATTGTAAAGTGAAAAAGTGCTTACCAAAGTCTTGTAAAGATTATCCATTTACTGATAAAGAAGATAGGTTATATAGTATGTATAGTATTATTGGTAATGCTAGCATGTGTCCTGTTGTCTATGAGATATTAGAAGAGCTAAAGAAAGAATATAATTTTAAGTGAATCAAAAAGAGGTACTTGGGAATTTCCTAGCAGTCATTTAGAAACTGATGAAACAAATTAAAAGAAGAAATAAGTTATACTGAAGATTTTAATCCTATAATTACAAATTATATAGATGAAATAAAAGAGGAGAAAGATACCGTAATTCATAATATAGAAATAGATTTCGTTATTAATGTTGATAAAAATAATATAAATATTAAATTAAGTGATGAACATACTGATTTTAAATGGTTATTTAAAGATTCTGAGCTATTAGACGGATATATTAAAGATAAACTTAGTAATATATAAAAACTGCTAACTCCTCAGTTAACAGTTTCATTTAAAAATATAAATAATAATGTATGTACTATTTCTACGGAAAGAGGATATAGATATATATTAATTAATAAAAATAAATGATATAATTAAAACATGAGATGAGGTTTTGGTATGAATAAAAATATAATATTTAGTCATGAGAGTGATATTGATGGCCTTGGCTGTATAGTATTAGGAAAATTAGCTTTTCAAGATATTGATTATATTCTTGTTCCAAATATAGAAAAGTTAGAACAAGTTTTTAGAAAATATATAGATTCAAATACTTTTGAAAAATATGAAAGAATATATGTTACAGATTTAGCATTATATCCCCCTTCTTTAACTTTGGTAAGTAACTCCAAACTAAGAAACAAGGTGCATATATTTGACCATCATAAACGAGCTATTGATGATGAGATGAATATATTTGATTTCACTACAATTGTTGAAGAAGATGAACATGGGAAAAAATGTGGTACACAATTATTTTATGAATATTTAGTTCACAATAATTTTATAGATTCGACTAATGCTATAAAAGAATTTGTAGAACTTACTAGACTTGAAGATACATGGGAATGGAAAAAAGCAGGTACTATTGGAAAGAAAGCTCATGATTTAGCAATTCTATTTAATGCATTAGGAATCGAAAAATACATATCTACAATGCAATTGAAATTATTAGATAATCCTAAAGCATTTGAATTTAGTAAAGAGGAGTTATCTTTAATTCAAGATAAAAAGAATAAATATAATGAACTATTAAAAGAAATCATGACAAATGCTGAATATTTTTTAGATGATAATGATAATAAATTTGGTGCAGTTTTTGCTGATTATGAGTATAGAAATGAATTAGCAGAATATATCCAAAATAATGGTAATAAAGAAAATATAAAGTACTTTATAGTAATGGCTATGAACAAAGGACAATTTGGACAAAAGTCATATAGATCTATAGATAAAGATTTTGATGTTAATGAAGTTGCTGTACTTCATGGAGGTGGCGGACACAAAGGTGCCGCTTCTGTGAATATTACTGAAGAACAGAAAGCAAAAGTATTAACTTTATCTAAAAAAGATGGGTTAAAGTATCTAGCTGATTGTAAATTTACAAAGTAATGAGGTGATTTAATATGGATTTTAAACTGAATGATTATGATAAGTTTGCAGAAAAAAGACACTTTGAAGTGACGAACGGAATGAAAAAGTCATTACGATTCGTAGAAAAACCTATGATGTTATCTATGCTTCCCAATATTGAAGGTAAAAGAGTCCTTTTATTAGGTTGTGGAACTGCTGAAGAAAGCGAGATGTTAAGTAAATATAATCCTAAAAAAATAACAGGTATTGATATTTCAGAAAAATCAATAGATATTGCCAAAGAAAGTTATCCTAACTGTAACTTCTATGTAGGTGATATGTTAAATTTACCTTTTAAAGAAAATGAATTTGATTTTATTTTTAGTAGTTTGGCAATTACTCATGTAGAAGATAAAGATAAAGTCTTTAAAGAATTATATAGAGTATTAGATGATAAGGGTCAAGTCTTATTTTCTGTTGGTCATCCTATGAGATTTGCTACTGAAAAAATTAATTATAATGGTAATAATTTTCATGTTATCGGTTTTGAAAGTGGCAGTGATGGTAAACAAGTACTAGGAAAATATATGTCTCATACAAAACAAGTAAATTATTTTAAAGATAATGAGGTGCTAGAAGAGTTTATAGCTCCACCATCATATTATTTTGAGCTACTTAAGAACAATAATTTTGTAATAGAAGACTTTAAAGAATCAAGATGTATTGATGAATGTAAAGAAGTAGATGAATCATATTATAATAGATTTCATGAGATACCACAGTTTATGGGATTTTTAGCTAAAAAATATAAATAAAGTACTAATTTAAAGGAGGATAAATATAATGGCCAAAAAAGTTTTAATAACAGGTGGAGGAACAGGTATTGGTAAAGCTATCGCTAAAACATTTTATGAAAAAGGTTATGAAGTATATATTTTAGGTAGAAGAAAAGAGAAACTAGAAGAAGTTTGTAATGATACTAATAACTCTATAAATTATTTTATATGTGATATTAGTAATGATAATGACATTAAACAGATTATAAATAAGTTAAATAATATTGATACCTTAATAAATTGTGCAGGGATAATTAGTAGTGGTGAAGAAAAAGAAAAATATAACTATTTAGAACTAAATAATATTATTGATACTAATCTAAAAGGAACTATAAGCATGTGTTTACAGATGATTGATAAATGGAAAGAAAATAACATAAAAGGAAATATAATTAACATTGGCTCAATAGTAGCTAAAAATGGTTCAAAATACTTTCCTATATACTCAGCAAGTAAAGCAGGTATAATTGCTTTTTCAAAATCTATCGCTTCTAGATATGGTGAACTAGGTATTAGATGTAATGTTATTTCTCCAGGTGTTATAAAGACTCCTATGTCATATATTGAAACTCCAGACTTTGATGATTATATAGAAGATATAGAAAATAATACACCATTAAGGAGACTAGGTAATACTGAAGATATAGCAAAGGTAGCATTATTTTTGGATAGTGATAATTCTTTATTTATAACTGGTCAAGATATAGTAGTAGATGGTGGCTATACACTAAGTCAAGAATAAAAAAATTAATACATATTAAACAATATTAAAAGGTACTAACAAAAACTGCTAACCCATCAGTTAACAGTTTTCTTTTGTATAAATTTCTCAAGTAAACAAATAAGATAATAGAATAAGAAAGCTAAGACACCTAGAACAATAACAGAAGCAATGACAAGGTCTATATTAAATACTTGAGTACCATACATTATTAAGTAACCTAATCCCTTTTTCGATACGAGCAGTTCACCCATAATGACACCGATGTAACACATATAGGGAGAATGAAAAGCATTTTAATAAAGAACTTGCTAGAAATGGAGTAAATATGGGAAAAGTAACTTGTCCATTTTGTAATAGTAAAAATACGTTTAATATTGCTTATGGTTATTTAAAAGAGAAAAAGATAAGAAAGAACTATGTAGAACTAGATACTAATATCAATTATAGAAAAGGCTTTAAAAAGTATGATTTTGATGGTGAAAAATTAATTAGTCATTTACCTAATCATTATTGTAATGATTGTGGAAAAAGATTCCAATCTAGGAAAGTTATGTACACAGTAGATATATCTGTTATTAATTTGATTATTTATATTAATAATAATTACTATAGATATATTTTTGATTTTAGTGATAAAGAGAATCCTAATTATACGTTAAAGATTAACTGGATACCTATTAAGATAAATGAATCTATTACTATTAATGATATGAATAGAATACTTTCTAGTTTTAAAAAGTTTAAGCCAAACTTGTGGAATAGTCATTATGGAGATTCCTATAGTAATACTGAATATTATTGGATATTAAAATGTACCTATTACAATGGAATTGATTATGTAAAAAGTGGTAATGATAAAGTACCTAATAATTGGCATGACTTTATTAAACCATTTAAGATAATATTTAATGAAAATATTTTTGATTTAGAATCCTAAGAAATTAGGATTTTTATGTTGTAAAAGAAAGGGATGATAACATGGCAGTTTTTAAAGTGAAAAAAGTTAAGAATTATACATCTATGAGTAATGAGCATTTACAAAACAAAGAATTAAGTTTAAAAGCAAAAGGATTATTATCTTATATGCTATCTTTACCTGATGATTGGAACTATTCACTAGAGGGATTAGTATCTAATTGTAAAGAAAGCAAAACATCGATAAGAAGTTCTTTAAATGAGCTTAAACAACATGGTTATTTATCTGTTGAAAAACTATATCCAGATAAGACTGCAAGTAAAAAGATAGAATATGCTTATAACATCTATGAAGAACGAGGTCTAAATCCATATATTAAAAACCAAGATATGGATAATCCATACCTTGCTTCTCAACATATAGAAAATAATACACAACAAAGTACTAATAAACAAATTACTAATAGACTAAATACTAAAGAACAAATAGATAAAGAAGATAAAGAAAAAAATAATGATGATTTTGAAATGTTTTATAAATGACTATGAGAGAACCTGTATTTAAAATCTTATTGAGAAATGTTATAATAGTGTGTAACAAGAGAGGTGATATAAATGACTTTAAGACAACTTAACAATTTATTATATGATTGTTATTCTAGTGAAACTTGTTATCCTAAGTTAAAAGATGAATGGACTATAGAAAATAAAACATTAGGTCATTGTGCTGTTACCTCTTTGATTGTAAATGATTACTTTGGTGGAAAGATTGCAAAATGTAATGTACAAGGAATTAGTCATTACTTTAACATTATAGATGATAAAATCATTGATTTGACAAAAGAACAATTTTGGGAAAATGAACCTGACTATGATAATTATAATCTAGTATCAAGAAATGATATAGTAGATAATGAAAACACAAAAGTAAGGTATGAAAAATTAAAAAATAAACTTGCTTTACTATTAATAGATTATGATGTATATAAATGTAGTTTATGTAACGATTTAGTAGAAAAGTTTCCTAATGATAGAACTGTTTATTTAGGAAAAAATAATGATATTGTACTTATAGGAGAAGCACCAGCTAATAATGGTTGGAGAAAAAGTCATAAATTATGGACTGACGTAAATGGAAAAATCTTGCCAAGTGGTGTTATTTTACAAAAACTTTTTGATATTATAGATAGAGATATATTTGAAACAACCTTTTTAGAATCAGTAAAATGTTATCCTTTAGAACGAAAAAATTTAAAAACGTGTTCTAAGAACTGTAAAAACATTATGCTAAAACAACTTGAATTGTTGAATCCAAAACTAATCATTACTTTAGGAGAATTTCCAACTAGAAACTTACTTAATTTTAAGTTTAATAAATTTCAAGATGTAGTAGGAAAAATATATGAAGTTGATGGATATAAAATTTTACCAATATATCATCCAAGCCCGATATCTCCTAAAAGCTATAAGGGTAATTTGCCAATATTTGAAAAAATAAAAAATGAGGTGATTTAATATGACAACTAATGGTTATGTTAAAATGTGGGATAATTGATCTAAAAAACGTTCTAGTATTCCAGTTTATGATTTGTGGTTAGATGAATATAAAGATATTTTAGAGAAAAATAAAGATAATGATATTTTAGATCTTGGTTGTGGTATAGGTGCTGACACTTTATATTTAATAGAAAGAGGATATAGTGTTTTATCTTGTGACTTTTCTAAAGAAGCTTTAAAGAGCGTTGAAGATAATATTCCTAATAGTAAAACAATGTATTTAAATATGTTAGAGAAGTTTCCAATTGATAATGATACATATTCTTTAATTATAGCAGATTTATCTTTACAGTATTTTAATAGTCAAGATACTATACATATCATGAATGAAATAAAAAGAATATTAAAAACGGATGGAATATTATTAGCACGAGTTGCTTCTGTTAATGATTTTAATTTCGGAGCAGGTGTTGGTGAAGAACTAGAGAAAAACTTTTACTTTGAAGGAGATTATACAAAAAGATTTTTTGATTTAGAAGATGTTAATAGGTACTTTGGAATCATTGGTTCAGTTGAGGCAGAGGAAACTTCAATGACTAGAGATGAAGATGAATATTTAAAATCTAAAATATTATATAAAGTTAAAGTAATGAAAGGAAAATAATCATGAATAGAGAATATGCAGAAAAGTGGTTAAATAAGTTAAAAGATTATTGGATTAACAAAGATATAGAAGGTGCAGTATCATTATTTACTAAAACAACATTTTATCAAGAAACACCGTTTATGAAACCATATACCACTATCCAAGAAATTAACCAAGAATGGCAACACATAAAAGATGAAGATATAGAAAGTATTAATATTAAATTATTAGCAATAGATAAAAACACAGTAATAGCAGAATGGACTCTGAAACAAAATAATCAGGAATTTGATGGAATATATGAAATTAAATTTAATGATAACTTAGACTGTGTATATTTTAAAAGTTGGGAAATGATGAAATAATGAATCATTGAGGTAAAATCATGTATATAAATGAAGAAAATTTATTCAAAACTATAAAAATATTAAATGAACATTTTTCAAAGGAAAATACAGATACAATTGCTAATGTAGAATTTCCTAAAGAAATAAAATATAAATCTAATGAATGGTTATTATATATATTTTATTCGTGCTTATTAGATTATGGTATGAGATCAAAAATATATCATAATAATCTAATCAATACTTATCATAACTTTCCCTATATATTTAATCCACAGTATGTTGTAAAGAACTTTAATGATGATAAAGAAACGTTATTTAATATTATTAAAGATCATATTCATCCTAGGTATCCTAATGTCGCAGTTAATAAGTGGTTAAAATTGTCAGTATTTTTAAATCAATATGAAAATTTATTAAATAAAATTAAAACATTTAATTCCTTTGATGATTTAAATAATTTTATAAACACTTCTAAAAGTTATGGACAAAAGACAGGAGGATTATTATTAAGGCTAATTTATGAATCTAATATCTGTGTTTTAAATGATGGCATACAAGCTATACCATTAGATAGGCATGATATAGAAATTAGTTACTTAAATGGTATTATCAAAGATAAAGAATTAACAACAAAACAAATAGTAGAATTATCAACTGCATATATAAATGTCAGCAATAAATTAAAAATCAACCCCAGCAATGTTGATAAATATTTGTGGGAAATTGGAAATAAGTACTGTAATAAACATAATTGTACAAAATGTCCTTTATGTGACAACTGTAAAACTAAATCTTTATTAGAAAAGGAATTAATATAAAATGAAAGAGCAATTATTTGATGAATTAATTAATTCAATGGCAGATTGTAAAAAGTGTATGTCTTTAGAAAAGAAAAATGGTAGAAACTGTTCACTTATAAATATTTATCAAAATAACAAGTTTTGTAAAAATATTCCATCTATTTGGACTGACTGGTTTAACAGATTAGATTCTAAAATAATGATTATAGGACAAGACTGGGGACCTTATAATGATATGAAAAAGTTAAATATATCATATATGGAAAGCCCTACAAAAGATAATTGGAAAAGTTTAATTGAACAAGAAAGAAGTACCACTAAAAAAATGTTAGAGTACTATATAAAAGAATCTTCTAATGGTAAATATAATTTAGATAAGATATTTATTACTAATGCAATTATGTGTGCAAGATATGGTGACAATTATAGAGGAGATAACATTAATTTAAAGAAATCGACTATAAATTGTCAAGAATTTTTACTAAAGCAAATTGAAATTGTTAAACCAAGAGTTATTTTAACACTAGGATATTATCCTTTATTATCTTTATCTAAAATCTTTCAATTTGATATAGACAAAACATTAAGTAGCACTATTATTAAGTATCCAGAAATTAAAATTAATGATTTTGTAATTATTCCTTTATACCATCCTGTTGCACAGGTTAAGAAAACTACACAGTTAGATCAATATAAGAGAATATGGAAATATATTGATAATGGAGAAGAAACAGTTTTATGCAATAAATATCATAAAAGACGTTAACAATTTAACATTTAACTTAAAAGTCACACAAATATAGCAATTGCTCTGTAAAGACGCTAAAAACGATGTTATAATATTATGTGGATTATTAAGGAATGGCTAGAGTTAATACTATATAAATTTATAAATAGGAGGTATTAATGAAAAAAGGATATTTTAAAGTTGTTTTTATGATAGTTATTGCTATTATATTTTTATTTGTAGGATTTAATTATAAAGATGCAACTGGAAGTCAGACATTAGTTGGAGAGATTTTGACGATAGTCGGAGGTGGAATTTTAGGATTTTTATTAGAAAAATTTCTAGCATTTGCGGAAGAAGCCGACCTATTTTTGATTATTCCAATTTTATTAAATTGGAATAAAAATATTCGAGTATCTTTTTCTTATTTATTTAAAATACAAGTAGATGGAACATATTTTTTGATTAGAGGGAATAAAAAAAAGAAATTCCAACCAGTTGGTGGGGTTTATCAAAAGTATGATGGTTCAAATGCTATATTAAAGAATATTTTTCAAGAAGATGATGAAATGAAAAAAGGAAATGAAAAAGATTTACGAGGTAAAGTCAAAGGAAAAGATTTAAGAAAGTTCATTCAATGGTTTGAGAGCAGACAAGATAGAGAAATTACATGTCATAGAGAATTTTATGAAGAACTCATTAATTCTGGGATTTTAAACAAAGAGCACTTTGAAGAACTTCATTATTCATATTTAGGAACACATAAAACAAATATTTTTACTTCGGAATATTATGGTAAAGAATTCTTACTAGCTGATATTTATGAATTAGAGCTAGATGAAAATAAGAAAAAAGAATTTTTAAAGTTAAAAGAAAAGTATGATAATGCTAAAGATAATAGTGAATTAAATTATGCGTTTGTAACTGAAAGTGAAATTAGAACACGACACACTTTAAAAAGAAAAAATAATGACTTTGAAATGGATATTAATAATCATACTTTTAAAATTTTGAAAGGAGAATATAAGTAATGAGTTATAATAGGATAAGTAATTGGCTTGAGGAAGAATTAAAAAAATTGGATATTTCTCCGACTAATTTTCAAAAAGCAGTTGATAGATATACATCAGTTGGAAATATGTTAGAAAACAAATTAAGAGATGAATATAAAATAAATTGCCATGTTTATGTACAAGGATCATTTATGATTGGAACAGTTGTGAAGCCATACGGTAAAGATAAAGAATATGATGTTGACTTAGTATGTGAATGTGATCTAACAAAAAAAGAGATATCTGCTAAAGAACTAAAGGAAACAATCGGCAATGTTATCAGAAATGACGGAATATATGGAAAAATGTTATCAAAAGATGAAGGAAGGAGAACTTGGACTATTGAATATGCGGAAGATAATGATTTATCCTTTCATATAGATGTACAGCCTAGTATTCCTAAAGATGACAGTCAATATGATAAAGCAATTTCAACTACTACAAGATCAAAAAAAGATGACAATTATTATTGGGATAATGGAAATCCTTTGGGATTTAAGGAATGGTTTGAAGAAGCTAATGCTAATTCATACAATGAAGTTGCTGTTTTGCAAAAAAGAATTTTGTTTGAAAACAATACTTTTTATGCATCAGTTGACGATATTCCTAAGCAATTAGTAGTTACTAAACTACAGCGTCTTGTACAAGTATTAAAAAGACATCGCGACATTAGATTTGAAAATCATAAGTATAAAGAAGATAAACCAAATTCAATGATAATTACAATTCTTGCTACCAAAGTATTTTTAGAAAGTGATTCTAATTTTTCTTTAATAGAACTGTTGAAAATCTTTTCTGATAAACTTTCTACAAATTTAGATTTATTTAAAAGAACAGATGACGACATTACTGGCTTATTAATTGATAGAATAGATGGTAATTTTATAATAAACAACCCAAAAGTTGAAGAAAATTTGGCAGAAAGATGGAATGACTCTGATAATAATAAAAAACAAGCTTTTTTCGATTGGGTTAGTTGGATTTCGACAGATGTACAAAAGCTAGTAAATATGTCGCCTTTAATAGAATATGAGCACAAGAGTTTTGATAATTTTATAAAAGAAAGTACACGATCTAAATCTATCGAAGTTAACGAAAATAGTAGTGAACCAAAAGATTTACAGAATAATCCTAAGCCATGGAAAGAAAATGTATAACATATCTTCTGAACTAACAATGCTGAATCAAAAATATGGTTTGGTAGGATTTAAGCAAAAAGACGGGTATGTATTTTATGGAGATTTAAAGTTAAATCATAAATATAATGGTATAGTTCTACAAAACGATTTATATATATCTATGTTTGTTCCATTCTTATACCCAAACGAGTTGCCAATAGTAAAAGATATTACAAAGAAAATCGACTGTACGTTTCATAAGAATAAAAACGATATATTATGTTTAGCTTGTGATGCTGAAATGTTTTTAGACTTAAAAACAAGAAAAAATGTTACAATTTCAGATTTTATAGAACGCTATTTATTACCTTACTTATATTCGTATACGTATTACAAAAAATGTGGTGAAGTCCCTTTTGGAGATAGAGAACATGGAGCTGTAGGTATTATAGATTTTTATAAAAGTTATTTTAACTTAGCTAATAGAAGTACTGCATTGCAATTTTTAGAATATATATCACTAAAAAAATATCGTGGTCATAACTTATGTCCATGTGGAAGTGGAAAAAAGATAAGAAATTGTCATGGTATTGACCTTATAAATTTAATTAAAAAAATAGGAATTAATAATGTTTATAATGATTATAATATGTGTTTAGAAGAAATTAATTATACTAAACAATTAGATAAAAGAAAAAAAATGTTAGAGTATAGAAGAAAGCAACAAAAGAAAAAGTTAGAATATTATTTATTTCCATCAAAAAATCCATTTGAAGTATCTATACCTAAATTTTATGAAAGATATATAAGGAAGGATTAATCTGCAATTATAAAAAAACTTGCAATATCTATTAATAAGTTCAAGAATCTAATCTTATATCAACATGAAAATAGTAATGCACAAATGGAAACTTTATACACAATAAAGATTTTTATTAAAAGAAATCAGTTCTGCTTTAATTAAGTGATATATAGATATGGTTGTGTTTGATAACTATTTACTAATTAAAAATCATTTAACTTATTAGTTTAATCATACTAATATTGATAGTGTGCCATTTACGTTCCTAGAAAAACGTGGTAAAATAGTATTATAGGATAATTATAAAGAGAGCTATTTTGAGAGATATTTTATCTCTCTTTTTTCTTATCTTTCTTTAAATTTTCTTATAAGGAAGGAGCGTGGTTTTATATTTTATTTGATAATTTTTCTAAACTGTCGGAGACTATTTAGTGGGTCTTAGGGATATTCCCTAACAAGTATAGGGTGTGTAAGCACCATGCTTGATAGTTTTAAAGTATACCATCTTTTATAAGTAGTATTGTTTAAAAAAAAATAATATTTTTTAGGAGTATTTAGCACATTGAAAACTTTTAATGTGTTTTTTTGTGCCTTAAAAAAATATAATTAAACGAGGTGATACTAATGGCAGTATTACGAGTAGAAAACTATGATAAGGATGGAAAAAGATTAGAACCTAGAAAGGTTACTTTAACTTTTTCTTTATTATATACACTATTAAAGAAATACATGAAAGAAGCATAAGCTAAACTATAAGCATTTTATTTTTTGTATAAAAATGTTATTATGTAGTTGCAAGTTTTTTTACAAAAAATGCTTTTATAAAAAGGAGGTACAAGTTATTAATCATATAAAAGCAGTAGTAAAAAAAATAAAAGCTCTTTATGTTCGTGTTTCAACTGATTCTCAAGTTGAAGGCTATTCTATAGAAGCTCAAATAGAGTTTTTAGAAAACTATTTAAAGAGTCAAGGATGGGATGATTATGAAGTATATATGGATCCTGGATTTAGTGGTAAGAATTTAGAAAGACCTGCGATTCAAAAACTAATTAAAGACTGTGAATCTGGTAAGATTGATATGGTGTTAGTCTTTAAATTAGATAGATTATCGCGTAGTCAAAAAGATACCCTCTTTTTAATTGAAGAAGTGTTTAATAAAAATAATGTAGGTTTTATTTCTATCAGGGAAAGATTTGATACCACTTCTCCTTTTGGTAAAGCCATGATAGGAATACTTTCTGTCTTTGCCCAACTAGAAAGAGAAACGATTTTAGAAAGAACCAGAATTGGTCTTAAAAAACGTGCTGAAGACGGTTTTTGGCGAGGCGGTGGTAAAACTCCTTTCGCTTATGACTATGATAAAGAAACAGGAACTTTAGTAGTGAATCAAGAAAGAAAAGTTATTTTTGATTTAATGAAGACTTTGAGATTACAAGGATATAGTTATCATGAATTATCTAAAGTAACTGGATATGATGAAGCTTGGATTCAAGGAATATTAAATGCTAAAACTAATTTAGGAAAAATTCCTTACAAAGGAGAACTTTATGATGGAAGACATGAAGCGATTATTAGTGAAGAAGAATATAAACAATTACAAATAATAGAAAAATCTCGAAGTAGAAACCAGCATGCTAGTCATTACTTATTATCTGGAAAGATATACTGTGGAAAATGTGGTGCCAAATATCGTTATCAAAAATGGGGACAAAGGATTATTTGTTACTGCTATTCACAACAGAAAAGCAAACCTAAATTAGTAAAAGATCCTAACTGTAATAATTTAAGACTTGATAGTTTTGAAATTGAAGATGCCTTTTTAGAACAGTTATTTGCGATGTCTTTAGATGAAAATTTATTTAGAGAAACATTTCATTTATCAAAAACGAGTCTTGAAGATGAATTAAAAATAAGATTAGAAAAAACTGGTAAGAAAATAGAAAACTTAATTCAACTATTATCAGAAGATATTGCTAAGACAGAAATAAAAATAGAATTAGAAAAGCTAATAGAAGAAAAGACAAATATAACAAAAGAGCTAGAAGATATAAAAGAAAAAGAACAGACGAAAAAAAGTTATGAAGAAATAAAAAATCTAAGTAAAGTATGGACTCACTTAGAGTTTAAAGAAAAAAGAACCATTATTGAAGGACTACTAGATAAAATAGTTGTTGATGGTAATACTTTAAAAATATACTGGAATGTTAGTGAGAACTAACATAAAAATTATAGTGTTTTCTCTCCATATGTCTTATAGCCCTATATAGCACATACTCACATTAATTTTGAGATTATTAATAATATTAGATAGATTAGACGGTATAACTGCTTTCATAAATATCTGTAATTTACTAGCTCCTAAACTTCTAAGTAAAGTAATATAGTTACTATCAGTTTCTTTAAAGTTATGATAAACATTTATAATAGATAAGAATAAAGAGATTAATAAAGCCATAAAGATAATAGAATTAGTACTAGCTCCTACCCAGATAATAATTAAAGGTCCAAGAGCCACTTTAGGTAGCGAATTTAAAACAGTTAAATAAGGATCAAGTATCTTTGCAAGTCTCTTAGAAAACCAAAATAGAGTAGAGACTAACAAGGAAATAATTGTAACTACTAAAAAGCTAACCACAGTCTCATATAAAGTAATACCTATATGTACTAATAAATCATTATTAGTGAATAGACTTCCTAAAGTTTTAAGTACTAGACTAGGACTAGATAAAAGAAAAGTATTAATAAGATTAAATCTTGCTAATAGTTCCCATCCTAAAATGAACACTAGTAATATTAATATTTGAAAACTAATAACAATAATTTTCTCTTTTTTCTTCTTCTTAAGAAATTCTTTATGTTCCTCACTATAGTTTGACATCTAAATCTCTCCATATCTTTTCATAATAGTAATTAAATTCTTTTTCTTTTCTATTATTAAATGGAGTAGAGCGATTCTTATAATTAATATCATAGATTTTTTTAACAACACAAGGCCTTTTCGTAAGTACAACTACTTTATCACCGACGCTCAAAGCTTCCGACAAATCGTGCGTAACCATAATAGCAGTTTTACCTAAGTCTTTAATCATCTTATAAACATCATCTGCAAGCATTACTCTAGTCATTGCATCCAAAGCTGAAAATGGTTCATCTAAGAGTAATATATCAGGTTTAGTAGCAAGTGTCCTGATTAGAGCAACTGGATGAATGTTGTTAAGACACAGTACAATCTAGCTTTTTATTATCATCTATATATTGATAATTAAGATTATTATCTTTACTAATAACATTCTCTCCAAGTTTTTCTTCTATATCTTTTCTCGTATTACTAGCAACTTCGCC
Organism: uncultured Bacilli bacterium; assembly: GCA_944358355.1. Classification (GTDB taxonomy): domain Bacteria; phylum Bacillota_I; class Bacilli_A; order RF39; family UBA660; genus Onthousia. Next base: position 17,652 of record CALVQY010000020.1, read on the forward strand.
TCCTGCTTTGGCAATCTTTCTATTTTCACTTAATCCATAAGGTTTATGTTTTTTAGCAAGCTCACGAGTAGTAATTTCACCTATATCAGCAAGTAATACTTCAATATCACTCATATTATCTCTTAAAGATTCTTTTCTAAGACCTTTAAACTCCTTATATTCTTTAGCAGTCATACCAGACCATTCTCTATAAATATCATTAGTAAGTATTGCATACTCATAACCCTCATTAATACCACTTTCTTTCCATAAATCAGTTAATTTATTTCTATCTAATATTCCATTTAATCTAGCTTTAATCCATTTATCATCATAACCACGATTACGATAATAATTAATCGCTCTTTTAATAGCAATCTCGGGATCAAAAACTTCATCAATTCTTTCTTTACCTAATCCTGCTAACCATAATTTAAAAGGCTCAGCTTTAGGACTAGGAACTGACTCTATTAATCTTAAAATTCCTTTAGTGTCTAAAGTGTCAGTTGCATAGTTTTTGCCATCCTTTTTTGATTTCATTTTTAGTTGTACACATTTTGTGTACAACTGACTCTGCTCTTCTTCAGTCATTCTTTTCTTTAGCATATTCCAATAATTTCTAGGATTAGGGCTATCAGTTAAAGCATCAATAACATCAACTACACTAAAATAGTAATCTTCTTTTTCAGTGTCCCAAACACTCCTAATTTCTTTACCTTCAAATAGTTTAGTAATTGTTTCTAATTTATCTTGTTTCATAATTTTCATTCCTTTCTTGATAATCATACTAACAACTTAAAAACAAAATTGATTTAATATTTCTAAACATTACCTTGGTATCAACAACATCAGTGTTGTAATATTTACAATCTTTGGTTTTTAATTTCAGCTGGTTACAAATTGTAACCAACTTATTTTCTTCAAATAAAATAGTTTGGTAATTGTTTTAAATATATCTTGTTTTATAGCATCACTTAGTCTGATTTTCTATTAATTGCTAAAGTTTTTTAACTGACTATAAATTGTAGTCACTTCATTACTTAATTCGATTTAGTTACAGTTGTCTAGTATTACTAGACAACTCAAAAACTTTCTCTTTTTTATTAATTTACTTTCCCTCTTAAGTATCACTTCCTTTCCTCCAAAATATTTCTTATTTTAGTTAGAGATAATTCTTGCAAAGTTGCCAAACACTTTATATCTCCATTAAAAAATAAGATAATATAAAAAACGCGACATCAATCACGTTCATCTTTACCATCTCTATTAATATAATATACAATTAAACTAATTTTTTTTATAAATTCCACTTAATTTTTATATTTCTAATATTATCTCTAATTTCGTCAACATAAATTTTATCTATAAACTCATTAATAATAACTCTATTAAGATTATCTAGTTTTTTATATTTAGATATTATTTTCTCATCAAAAATTTTAATATTTTCTTTATAAACATTAATCTTTTTATTAACATCATCTAATTGTTTAGAATATCTATCCTTATTATCTTGATAACTACTTACTAAACTCTTAAACATCTCTAGAGAAATAACATCATTTACCTTATCTTCATAAAGACTTTGTAAATAGTTTTTAGATTCATCTATTTTTCTATTAATATTAACTAACTCACTTTCTAAAGATTCTACCTTTTCTTTATACACTTCGTTATATTTCTTATTTACTTTATCTTTTAATAACTCTTCATCATAAAATTCGTCTAATAGTTTATTAACCAAGTCTAAAACAATACTTTCTAACAAATCATATCTAATAGAAGACTTATTAGAGCAGATAGTATTATTAGAACATACTAAATACTCATGCCTTGAAGAGTTTTTCTTTCTTAAATAATGACCACAGTCTAAACAAAAAACTTTACCTGAAAACAAATGAACAGTGTTACTGCTTCTAGGTTTAGTCCTATTTTTCATCTCCATCTGCACTTTATAAAAAGTATCTTTATCAATAATCGCTTCATGAGTATTAGGATAACTTATCCATAAACTTTTATCTTTATTAATAATATGATGATTCTTATAACTAACAGTAGTCCTTTTACCTTGTACAAGTTTACCTAAATAAACTTCATTTTTAAGTATTGTCTTAATAGCATTACTATTCCATTTAATTTCATCTCTTTTTTTATTACTAACAACATTTAACTTAATATCTTGTCTATATTTATGAAGTGATGGACTAGGTATATTTTTGTCATTTAAGTATTTTGCAATAGAAGAGTAGCCATACCCCTTTAAATAAAGATTAAAGATATCTTTAACCACCAAACTTGCTCCTTTATCAACAACTAATTTATTATTATCATTACTATCTACTAAATAACCAAAAGGAGCGAAAGGGGAGATAAACTCACCTTGTTTCATCTTAGAATTAAAAGCACTTCTAATATTATTAGAAACATCCTCTAAATACCATTCATTAACAAGACCATTAATCTGCCTAGACTTCTTATTACCAGGATTTTCTGTATCAGCATTATCAGATAAACTAATAAATCTAACATTCCACTCTTTAAACTTATTATTAATATATCTTTCAACAATCTCCATATCCCTTGAAAACCTAGATTGACTCTTACACAAAACAATATCAATCTTACCATTTTCACAGTCTTTAATTAATCTTTCAAACTCTGGTCTATAAGTACCTGCTCCAGATAAATCTTCATCACAGTATTCACCTACTAATTTATAACTAGGGTTCTTATTAACAACCTCCATTAACATATGTCTTTGATTTTTAATAGACTCACTATCGTCTAATCTATTTAACTTATCTTTATCTTCAATAGAAAGCCTTAAATAAATCGCTACTCTAAATTTCTCTTTCATTCTAAACTCATCTCAAGAGTAGTAATAATTCTATATAATTTATCATTAATCAATTTCTTTAGCTCTTCATCACTAATAGATTTATCATATTCACAAAAAACATTATAAGAACACATAAAAAATCACTCCTCATTAATCTATATTAATAAAAGAAGTGATTTAATACTTAATAAATGTTATTTTTTTAGAACATCTATAATCTTCTCTTCACTAATAGGCCCTTGTCTTTGTATTTTTATATCATCATGAGTTAGATCAACTATTGTACTAGCCTCTCCAAAAGAAACATCACCAATCACCATACCATCAAGAGTAGGGCATTCTTCCTCTATTTCATCTAAACTTCTACATACATCCATTCCCGACTTATTAGCACTCGTTAAAAACAAAGGACTTCCAACTTTATCAATTAATTTATTTAAGAAAATAGAAGAAATCATTCTAATAGCAATCTCATCAGTTTTTCTTGTACCAGCATTATTAATATATGAAAAAACACCAGGCCTTTTCTTTAAAACTAAAGTAAGAGGGCCAGGCATAAAAGCTTTAATTAGCTTGTGAGCCCTCTCATCTAGAGTGGCAATACTTTCAATTTGTTCTAAATCTTTACAAAGAACAGGAAAAGACTTATTAGAAGGACGATTTTTAACACTAACTAACTTAAGATAAGCCTTACTAGAATTAATCCTCGCACATATTCCATAAACAGTATCAGTAGGAACACTAATAACACCATCATTTTTAAGAACAGTTGCAACTTCTTCTATTTCACTTTGTTTATATCGCTTCATAAATTTACCTTCCGTTTAAAGAATTGTATCACTTACTAATAAGTCTTGCAAGAAAATAAATTAAAATAGCCTTGACAATTGAATGTCTATTCAACTATAATATAAATAGTTGAGTAAATATTCAACTATAAACATATAATATTAATAGGATGTGATGATATGTCTAGAAATGAATTTTCATGTGATTGTAATATTATCCATAAGGAAGCAGTAGATAAAGTCTTAAATAAAATGCCTTCAGAAAATACTTTTAATCATCTAGCAGACTTATTTAAACTAATAGGTGATACAACAAGATGTAGAATCCTTTTTGCACTTGATCAAGACGAAATGTGTGTCTGTGACTTAGCCAATGTCTTAAATATGACTAAATCAAGTGTTTCTCATCAATTAGCAACCCTTAGAAGAAGTGGAATAGTTAAATGTAGAAGAAGTGGTAAAGAAGTATATTACACTCTAGATGATGACCATATTGTTAAATTATTTGAAATAGGACTAGAACATATTAATCATAAAGGATAGAAAGAAGGAAAGAATATGAAAGATTATAAATTTAAAATAGAAGGATTAGACTGTGCTAACTGCGCTAATCTTTTAGAAGAGTCTTTAAGAAAAATAGATTTAATAGAAAATGTCTCTATTAGTTTTATGATGGAAAGATTAACTTTTAGTTGTAATGAAGATAATTTAAATACAGCCCTAAAACAAATTAAGAAAGTAATAAGAAGAGAAGAACCAGACGTAAGTATTGAGGAGGTCTAATAATGACAAAAAAGGTGAAGAAGAAACTAATTAGAATTATAATATCTTTTATTTTACTAATACTAGCATTTACTCTAAAACTAGATAATACCATTATTAATAACATTCTATTTATTACATCATACATAATAATAGGTTATGACATCATCTTAAAAGCTTTAAGAAATATCACAAGAGGAAAAGTCTTTGATGAAAACTTTTTAATGACTATTGCAACCATAGGAGCCTTTTTTATAGGAGAGTTTCCTGAAGCAGTTGCAGTAATGCTATTCTATCAAGTAGGAGAACTATTCCAAAGTTATGCAGTTGATAAATCAAGAAAATCAGTTTCAGAATTAATGGATATAAGACCAGATTATGCCAATCTTTATCAAAATAACAAGACTGAAAGAGTAGATCCTAATAAAGTCAAAGTTGGGGATATTATCTTAATAAAACCAGGAGAAAAAATACCTTTAGATGGTATAGTAGTAGAAGGTAACTCTCATCTTAATACTCTTGCTTTAACAGGAGAATCTATGCCAAAAAGTGTAACTGAAGGCGATGAAGTCTTAAGTGGTTGTATTAATAATGAAGGAATACTAAAAGTTAAAGTAACTAAAGAGTTTGGAGAATCTACTGTTAGTAAAATCTTAGACTTAGTAGAAAATGCTAGTAGTAGAAAATCTAAATCAGAAAACTTTATCAGTAAATTTGCTAAATACTACACTCCTATAGTTGTAATAATTGCTATTATTCTTGCCTTTATTCCACCTTTAATATTAGATACTAACTTTAAAACTTGGATATATAGAGCCTTATCATTCTTAGTTGTCTCTTGTCCTTGTGCCTTAGTAATATCAATACCTCTAAGTTTCTTTGGAGGAATTGGTGCCTCATCTAAAATAGGAGTTTTAGTAAAGGGTAGTAACTATTTAGAAGCTCTTGCCAACACTGAAATAGTTGTTTGTGATAAAACAGGAACACTAACAGAAGGAATATTTAAAGTTCAAAAAGTTAATGCTATAGATTACTCCAAGGAATATTTATTAAGATATACAAGTTATGCAGAGAACTATTCTAATCACCCAATTGCCTTATCTATTAAAGAAGCTTATGGTAAAGATATTAATGAAAAACTAGTTACAAAAACTAAAGAAATTAAAGGTAAAGGAGTTATTGCCAAAGTAGATTCTAAAGAAGTTCTAGTAGGTAATGAGAAATTAATGGAAGAATATAATATTGACTATAAAAAGAGTAATGATATAGGAACTGTTATTTATATCGCTATTGATAATAAATGTGCAGGTTCTATCACTATCTCTGATAAGATAAAAGAAGATGCTTATAAAGCAGTTAAAGAATTTAGAAGAAATAATGTTAAGAAAATAGTAATGTTAACAGGAGATAGAGAAGAAATTAGTAAAAATGTCTCAAAAGAATTAAAGT
>CALVQY010000021.1 GCA_944358355.1 uncultured Bacilli bacterium
TCTTTCTCAAATTTTCTTACTTGTTCAATTGTTAAACCACCATTAAAAACTATCATATAAATCACCATCTAAGTATATTTAAATTTAAATATATAAAAACCCTTATAAAATAAGGGAGTAATTACAAATTGGTGCGAATGCCGTAGATATCTACAACTTTTCACAAAGGCGATTGACATTTGAATCAATCACTATTTACATTTTATCAAAAACAAATATAAATGATAATACCTTTTATTTTAAATCATTATTTATTTTCCATTAAAAGCATTTTCAATTCATTTATCAATAACATGATTACTTCTTTTTCTTCAAAACATATTATCTTATCTTTATAATATTCATTATTTTCATTTAATACTTGTTCAAAAGATTTAACACTAACATTGTCTTTAAATTCAATAGGAAATGGATTAACATTTCCATTTATTAAATCTTCAATCATATTTATTGTATCCTGAACTTTCCAATACATACTAGATGAAAATTCATGATTATTTATTTTTTCTTTAATATAATTTAAATTTTCAAAAAAACTTTTCTTTATAAGTTCAATTCCATAATTCGGTACGCATCTAGCATCATTTTGAAATGAATAATTAGATATGTAATCTTCTATTATATTCAAATAATTAATATAATCTTCACTGGACTCTTTAATTACATTATTCTTTTTATAATCTAGAATAAAATTAAATAAATCATTCCTATTCAATAATTTATCTTTTTCAAAATTAAATAGCATATCGATACCTCCATATATTACTACAAACAAATTATATCATAATTTTTTTATTTTAACATCTCATTTTTTAATTTTATTAAAAACCTAGTTTTTTTGTTGGATATTTTCTTTCAAATTTATTTATAACTTCTATTAAATCATAATCGTATTTTTCTACAAAAAATGTATTTGCTTTTCTAATAAATTTTCTAGGGATGCCATAATAAACACCTGATAAGCAACCTGTAATCGCAGCTACTGTATCACTATCTCCACCAATTGATATAGCATTTCTTATAGCATCTTCAAAATTTCTCGATTCAAAAAAAGATAAAAATGCTTGAGGAACACAATCTTGACAGCTAATTCCTGCACCATGTAATTTTCTTTTTTTCTTCTAAAGTAAAATTTAACTCATAATAATTATTTTTTATATATTCTTCAATTTCTTTCTTTGACGAATTATTTTTAGCCATAAAAACAGCAACTGAAATAGCCTCAGCACCCTTAAAGGATTCTTCATGATTATGTGATACACCAGTTATTATTTTAGATAATTCTTTAACTTCATCAATAGAATTACCAACAATTCCACAACAACCAATTCTCATTGCTGCTCCATTTCCATAACTTCCATAAGGATTATGATTATCAGCGATTATCCACTTGAAGAAATCTCCTCCAAATCCACATTGAGAATGATTGCGACCTATCTTAACCATGTTTTCAATAACAATATCATGAAGTTTATTCAAATCATTTTCATATTCTAACAAAGATTTACATACTGCAAGAGTCATTACACTATCATCAGTAAAATTAGATTTTCTTTTATCCATAAATTTAAACTTTTTAGTTTTGATATTATTCATCTCATAATAAGATCCTGCAATATCACCAATTATAGTTCCATACATAAAATAACACCAAAATTATTTATTTCCGTCTAACAAAATTAAATCATCAAATTTAACTAAATTACGAATATACATAGATATTTTTTCATTTTCTTCTTTAGTATTTGAAATATCACCACTATAGCAATAATTTTCACCATTTTTATTAATTTCAATTTTCCAATTATCACCATCTTTTGTAATTGGATAAGATTCATATACATCTAATATATTTTTTATATAATTTATAATTGTATCAATATCACTATCGTTTAATATTAAGTAATCATGTCTCTTTTGGCTATTTTCAAAATTGTATGTATCAAAAATAACAGTTTTATTATCTCTTATTTCTATTGTTTGAGTATATTCTTTATCTAAATCTTCATTCATTACAAATTTAGAAAGTTTAGATGTAATTGTAATTACTGGTTTTGATAAATTATATTTTATATCATTAACAAATCTTTCAAATTCATTTTCACCAAGAATCCAAAGTTTAAAAATACAATAATAATCTTCATATTTTTGTGCAAAAATTATAATACCTAGTTTTTTACTATATGTTCCTTTTGTAGGATATTCCATATCAGAATATTCAAATTCAACAAAATCATTTGAGATTTTCTTTAATGAAGTTAATACCTGGTCATAATAACCATTAATTCTTATACTTACTCCATCTAAAACAAAAAACAATTCATCATTATTTCTTCCTTTTTTTATATCATATGGATTATCAATAAATGTAGGTTTACATAAAACTTGATTAAAACTACTTTCACCTAAATATTTAACACCACTAGGTTCAAAATTTTTCTCATCAGTTTTATTTAAAGATATAGGTCCTATTTTTTCATAAGGTATAAATTCATAAACATATTTTTGTTTTTCTATATTTTCATTCATCATAATTTAATTATCTCCTTCTTCTTATCTATGCATAAAACCTTGTTGGTTTTCTAATGTTTGCATTTCATATTGATTTAATATTTCTTCTAATTGCACTATTGAATAATTTTCTAATTGTTTTTTTATATCATTTACAGGTGCACATTCAACACCGTTAGGATACATTTTTTCAATAATTCCATATATTATATTATCCTTAACTTCACTATCATTTATATCAGAATAGTCATTTAATGAACTATTAGTTTGTCCTTCTTTTATATTAACAAAACTATCTTTTTTTATTATTTGGCTCATTAATTGAAACATATTATTTTTATTTAAATTACCACTTTCCTTTAATGATAAGAATATTTCAGACACCTGATTCTTGTAATTATTAACAATTGAATATATATCAATATTATTATCATTAACCATTTGTATTAATTGTTCTCTTGAAATTCCATAATATGACATTATAGAATGAAATGCTATATAGTTTTTATCTCTTTCAGACAAATAATTCTTATACTGCATAGTATCAATATAATGTATTGGTAAATTCATTTTATCAGCAAGTTGTTTAGCATCTTCATAATCAATATTTAAATCTTTTTCACCTAAACCTATAACTACAATTCCACAAGGTTTAGAATCAACAAGTATTTCATTATAACAATTTGAAGAATATATATCTTCGCGATTTTCTAACGTTCTAGCTTTTCCAATTTGCTCGATAATTTGTGGTGTAGATAGTCTAGTACCTTTTTCTTTATTTTTTACTCCATCTCCAAATACATTTGAGCCAAGATCATAAGCACTAGTTAAAATAATTTTTGAAGAACTAGGATAAATAAATCCTATCTTTCTAGTTTGATCTCCATAAGTTGCAATAAAATCAGAACTTATCATACTACAAGAAGATTGAGATGGTCTATTCACAAGTAAATCAGCTTGTTGACTTAAACTTCCACCAGATATATTTGAAAATATCATTCTAAATTTACCATCATTATCTATTTTTTCTGATATTGATTTTTCCCAGATTTGTCTAATAATTTCTTGATATTTCATTTCTATTTTTTCTAAACTAACAGCACCATTATTTAGTTTAACACAATCAATTAATACTTCATTTATTTTAGTTGAATCTAACATTTGTCTATATTCACTATTTGATATTAGTGATTTTAACGATTCAACAGCTAAAAATAAACCTTCTTTACCTTCTACATTAATATATTTATTCTTAATAAAACCTAAATCATGATTTCTGTTAATAATATTAGTGTAATAATTCAATATATAATTATATTGATTAATTATATCATTACTATTTAATTGGATTTCATTAATATATTTTTCTAATCTTTCCAATTCAGGCATGGTATTTATTATAGAAGATTCAAATCCATATTTAAATCTTATTATTCCTATCATAGCAATCAATTTATTATAAATTTGTTCTATATATGAATCATCAATATTTTTCAATTCAGACTCAATAGAATAAATATATTGCATATCAGAATCCAATTCGTCAGTTGAATCATATTTCCAAGTTTCACTTTCAAAATCATTTATCATATTCATTATGTCACTTTTTAACACATTTTCACCACCTTTTCAAAAATATTTATCACATAACATTTAATTTGATAAATCATATATCATAACTAGTATAACATATTTACTGTAAAATTTAGCATTGTTTAATAATATTTTACATTTCAATATCAAAATCATCTTTATTTTTATCTTTCTTATCATAATTATCTTTAATTTCTAACATATCATCCTCACCAATAATATCTCTTTTATATAATTCATAGGACATATCATAATATTTATCTTTTTCTTTTTTATTAAACATTCTATCTTTTAAAAATTTAATAAGTTTATCAAATAGTCTTTGTAAATTTTCTAATGAAGTTTTTAATAAATTATTTTCTTCTTTTAATTCATTTATTTCATCATCTTTTTTCTTTACTTTATTATCAAGAGTTTTTACTCTTAATTCTAAACTATTATTATTTTCAGTTAATATTTCTATTTGTTCACGATTATATTTAAGTTCTTCATCTACATTAGTTAATGTTATAGATAATTCTTGTATATTTTGATATTCATTATTTGTTTTATCTACTTTATCAATAAAGTTAATACTACTATCGTATTTGTTACTTTCTTATCTCTTATATCTTGTAATAGTCTTTCAAATTCAGGTCTTAAATTACCTGTTTTAGCACTTATACCAGCATCTTTATAAACATCATATATTTCATAACCTTTATATTCACACATTGCTCTAAGACGCTTTTCTTGCTCTGGTAAACTAAATCCTTCTCTTGCTTGGTCTTCGGTACTAACTCTAATATAAAGCCCTGCTATTTTCTTTTCTTCATTCATTTTTATTCCTCTCTTTCTACGAAAAAAGAGGAGACAAAAGCATTAACAAGTAATACTCTTGACTCCTCTTAAAATAACATTATAAGTTTTATTTATTTCCAATATGTTTTTGACCATAATGTACCTCGCTTTCTAAACGACGGATACTGCATGTCATTTATTGATGTCTTATTCTACAATATTTTACAAGATTTGTCTATACCCCATTTGTAGGGAATAGTTAGTGTGATTTAATATAGTTTTCAAGTTCTGCTAGTTTAATCTTTTTACTCAAGTTATTAATATAGATTTCATTAGAGTAATTAAAAGCAAGAAAAGTCATATCATTAATAATAATTCTGTGTGGCTCAATGTAACTTAAATTAGTTTTATCAATTTTTCTAATACTACCATTTATAAACGTTGGACTAGTATTACAAAAATCACAGATAATTTCTAATCTTTTTCTTAAAGACTCTTCCATATCAATTTCTTGTTTGATTACATTAATCATAAACACCAACCTTTCTTCTAGGTTGATTTCTTCATATAAACGAAAAAATCAATCATTTCTGATTGATTCCTATATCAAAAGTTCGAATGGTTCGAACAGATTTCCCAATGGTGGAGATGAGGAGATTCGAACTCCTGTCCAAAAATAAAGCTACATAAACTTCTACAAGTTTAGATGATTAAGAAACTTCGAACTATTTTCTAGTAACCATCAACTAATAAAATAGCCCTAGTCTAAAAGATTCCATTATAGTCTAGACAAACTATAACTATATCCTGCTAAAATAAACCATCTTAACTTAACACAGGAAATTAAGAAAAGACAGTGCATTTACCTATACTAGGCGAAAGCTAACTCAGTGTTTTTATTAAATAAGTTAGCAAATGCTGTTTTAATACTGTTTCCAGTTATATTTAATTTAGTTTGTAACGTAAACAACTCGACTTGCCATTTATGCTCTATTATTCCTGTCGAAACCAAAGCATCCCCAAATACACCTATATTATATCATAGAAGTATCAAAATAGCAACTGTATCTAACTACCAATAATTACCAATATAAATTAATGATTTTTCATTGATATGTAGAATATATTATGATACTCTATATACAGGAACATTTAGTAAGTTGGGTGTTATCTCCATACTAAACTGGAGGTGATGCATATGAGTAAAAAAGATTTTTTAATAGCAACTTTGATTATAATCATATTTTCACTTATAGCATTACTTTTTGTAATAATAAACTAATTTAAAGTAATACAAAAAGAAAGCATCTAACTAAAGCAACTTGTGCTTAATTAGGTGCTACAAACAAAACAAATAGGTAGCATCCAACAACTGTGAGTACTGGATGTTCCTTTTTTAATTTATGTAAATTTCTTTTACATATTCATATTATCACAAAATTATTATTAATTCAAGATGCTTGTCACTTATTTATACTTATCTGAATTCTACAAGTAAATGCCCGTCTTAGTATAGGACGGGTTTTTAGTTGTCTAATTAAACGTGCAGTTAGTTGTCTAATAACTTATAGAAGTAATAATAGAAGCTATTATGCTTATAGTGGGTATTTAGTTGTCTAAATTCTTTTTATTAATTAATATAAGCTTAATAAGGAGATGATGCCATATGGGAGTTTAAATACAGGTAAGTGTTCAAAAAAATAGCAAAGAAAGGAATATTAGATTAATATGAAAAAGAAAGTAACAAATGTTCACTTCACCTTAGAAACAAGAAAACTTATTGAAGAAAGACTTAATGAAAGTAAAACTATAACAGAAATATCTAATGAATTACAAAGAGACAGATCTAATATAGGAAAAGAAATAATGAAGCACAGAATCGCCACTTTTCCTTCTACATTTAATTATGATCATCCTTGTTTAAAACATGTAAATTGTTCAATGAAAACATACGAATGTTATAAAACTTGCAAAAATATAGAGATTAAATTGTGTGAAAACTTAATCTCTTCTCCACATGTCTGCAATGGTTGCCAAAAGAAAAAATATTGTAGACATGTTAGATATTATTATAATGCAGTTGAAGCAAATAATGAATATGTAAATTCTTGGAAAAAAGATAGAAGTAAATTACGATATACACCTTTAGAATTAAAGATTTTAAACAATGATTTTAAAGTATTAGTATTAAATTGCAAATCAATATACCATGCACTTATTGTTATAAACAAAAGAGGTTTTAATTTTAAAATAAGTACTATTTATAAACAAATAGAAAGAGGACAACTCGCCTTAAAAAAATCTGATTTGCCAAGATGTAGAAAAACTAAACAAAAAGAAGTTAAGGATAAATCTTATAAAAGAGATATAGAGGGACATACTTATGAAGATTATAACTCATACAAAGAAGAAAATCCTAATGCAATAGAAACACAAATGGATACCGTTGAGGGTATTAAAGAAAATGATGCACCTGTGTTTTTTACTATTGAAATTGTAGATATTAAGTTTATTCTTATATTTAAATTAACTTCTCAAACTGCCAAAGAGATTTCTAACAAACTAAAGTTATTAAAAGAAATATTAGGAAATGAAATAATTGAAAAAATATTTGAAATACTTTTAACAGACAATGGCAAAGAATTTATTAGATTAGATGACTTAAAAGAAATATTACCCAATGCTAATATATTTTACTGTCATCCTTATTCATCTTATGAAAAAGGAAATATAGAAAATAATCATGAACTTATCAGAAGGGTTATTCCTAAAGGAGTATCATTAAAATGTTATACTCAAAAAGATTTGGATTTATTGTGTTCTCACATTAACAGTTTATATAGAGAAAGTTTAGATGGTAAATGTCCTTTTGATTTAGTAGAAAATTATATATCAAAAGATGTACTAGATAAACTGAATTTGAAAAAAATAGATGATGATAAAGTGGTACTTGTACCTAAATTATTAGGCGAAAAAAATATTAACAATATCAAGAAATATCTTGATAAAAAAGAAATTGAGGAGGCAAATATAACATTATGAAAAATGATGAATTTATTATTAAAATAGATGCAATTATTGGATATTTAAAGAAAAATGGAGGTTATAAATATAAACTTTATAATCATACTTGTCCTTTATATGATAAAGAACCTGATTCTAATATTGTAGAATATGCTAGGGATATAAAAGATTTTTATCTAAATACATACAATTATGATAGTTATGAAGAGTTTATTATAAGTGAAATATGTACTATTATTGAAAATAATTTAAAGATGTTTTTACTAAGTGACAATAAGCTGTTAAAAATGAAATGTTATTGTAAAGATAAAACTGACTGCAAATACAAATCAACACCCTATGATTTAATTATTGAGTTTGTGGAAGAAGCTTTGTTAGATTTATTAAATACTGAACATTTATATGATTATAGAGATATCAAGTGAAAAGAAGCCATATAAACAGGCTTCTTTTCACTTAATATTTAACGGGCTATAAGTTGTCTAATTCAAACATCAACTGCTTTTTATAGTCATTTCCTTATAACCTATTCTTAACGGGTTATTACTTGTCTATTGATACCACTTATTTTATCACGGGCATTTACTTTGAGAATTCACTTTATTTATACTTATTAATCTTACCAGTTTCTCTCTTCAAATCTCTTTCTTTAATACTTTCTCTTTTATCATAGTTTTTCTTCCCCTTACAAAGTCCAAGTTCTATTTTCGCTTTTCCACGTACAAAATAAAGTTTTAAAGGTATAAGAGTATAACCTTCTAATTTTAGTTTATTATCTAACTTTTTAATCTCACTTTTATGAAGTAACAACTTTCTACTTCTTGTCTCATCATGATTAAAAATATTACCTTCTTTATAATGGTCTATAAACATATTAACAAGATAAACTTCGCCATTTCTTATAATAGCATAACTATCTTTAATATTGGCTTTACCACCTCTTATAGATTTAATCTCTGTTCCTTTTAAAACAATACCTGCTTCATAAGTATCTTCTATAAAATAATCAAATCTTGCACGTCTATTAATAATCTCCATAATATCACTCCAAACTAGGCATCTCTATACTACTATCAAGAGATAATACTATATTTTTATATGTCTCATAATAATCTCTATAACCAGGAAATAACTCATCATTTAAACTAGTATAAGGATAAACAACAAAGTTTCTTTTCTTTCCATAAGTAGAATGAGTATATAAAAGTTCTGCTTTAGGATTTCTTAACTCTATGGTACTAACACCGTTTTCCACAGTCTTGTGGATATCTATACTAGCCATTAATCCTGTAAGACGTTCTACTCCTTCTTGATCAGATATAAAGTTACCTAATGAATATATTACCATAGTATTACCAATAAAAGCAATTGGCTCCACTACATGAGGATGACTTCCTATAATTATATCAACACCAAGCGAAGAAAGATAGTTAGCAATTTCTTGTTGTGATGCACTAACACTAGTAGAATATTCTGTTCCCCAGTGCATTGCTACTATCACAACATCGCTCTTTTCACGAACTTTCTCAATATCCGCTTTCGCTTTCTCGGGACTATAAACATTATTTAGATATTCTTTACCACTGGGTGTCTCCAAACCATTAGTCCAAGTCGTATAAGAAAAGAAAGAATAAGTAATACCATTAACTTCTTTAATAATTACTTCATTCCTATCCTCATTTGATAAATAACTACCAGCTGTATAAACATCATCTTTACTATTCCAATAATTCAAGGAATTAATAACTCCTTGTTCTCCTTTATCCATAGTATGATTTGTTGCAAGACTAACTAAATTAAATCCTGCATCAATAAAGGCATCTCCTACTTCATAAGGAGAGTTAAATCTAGGATAATTAGATAATCCTAACTCTGTTCCTCCTAATATAGTCTCTTGATTATAATATTTTAAATCATAATCTTTTATTAAAGGCTTAATCTCTTTTAACATAGGTTTAAAGTCATAACCATCACCTGTATATGCATCTTCATAAACAGCACTATGAATTAAAGCATCACCTACCATTACTAAAGAAGCTTCCATTTCTTTCTTTTTACTAGCTACTTCTTCTTCCTGTTTTTGTTCTTTCATGCCATCTTTTTTAACATTATCATTAGTAAAACGATAATAAAATCCTAAACTAGCACCAAATAAAACACCAATAAAAATGATAACAACAAAACGTCCTAATACTGTTAATTTTCTTCTCTTTCTCATCTTACAATTTTTTTACTATCTCAAAATCAATAGTTTTCGCCTCTTTAGAAGCAGCAACTACTTTAACCAAGACTCTTTCTCCAATAGTATATTTTATTTTACTCTTCTCACCAATTAAAGTCATTCTCTCTTCATCAAAAGTAAAGTAATCATCCATAAGTCTAACAGGAACTAACCCTTCTACTAAATTATCAAGTTCTACAAACATACCAAAACTCATAACTGATGATATCATTCCTTCAAACTCTTCTCCAATATGACTTTCCATATATTCAGCCATTTTCATATCTTCAACTTCTCTTTCACAGTCAACGGAAGCTCTCTCCATTGCAGAAGAATGATCTGCCACAAAGATAAGCTTCTCTTCATAATGATGAATAGTCTGCCTACTTAAATCATGATTAAATAAATATGTTCTTAAAAGTCGATGTACAGTAGTATCAGGATAACGTCTTATTGGTGACGTAAAGTGAGTATAACAACTACTACCTAAACCAAAGTGTCCCACATTAGTAGGAGAATAAACCGCTTTTTGCATACATCTAAGTAATAATGATGTAAGAATAGGTCCTTCTTTCTTATCATGAACAAACTTAAGTAGTTTTTGAACAGCCACACTTTTATTACCTTTCAAGTCACCTGTCACTTGATAACCAAGATTACTAACAAAACTTAAGAAATCTCTAAGTTTCTCTTCTTTAGGACTCTCATGAATACGATAAATAAAAGGTAAATCCATATTATATATATGAGTTGCTACACACTCATTAGCAGCAATCATAAAGTCTTCAATTAAATTCTCACCAGTTCCTCTTTCCCTTTTTGTTATCTCATATGGAACACAATTTTCATCCACAAGTATCTTCGCTTCATCGACATCAAAGTCTAAGTATCCTCTTTTTACCTTCATTTTTCTTAAAATAGTAGCAAACTCACTCATAGTCTTTAGATCATCAACAAACTCTTCATAACCTTCTGGCACAATATTTTTCTCTAATATACTATTAACATTTTTATAAGTCATTTGCTTTCTAGATCTAATTACACTAGGGAAAATATCATAATCTAAAAGCTTCCCTTCACTATCATATTTCATTACACAACTAATAGCAAGTCTATCAACATTAGGGTTCAAAGAACAAATACCATTAGATAACTCATGAGGTAACATTGGAATAACTCTATCAACAAGATATACTGATGTACCTCTATCCAACGCTTCTTTATCTAAAGGACTACCTTCTTTAACATAATAAGAAACATCAGCGATATGAACACCAAGAGTATAAGTATCTCCATCTTTTTTTATAGATATCGCATCATCTATATCTTTAGTGTCATCACCATCGATTGTAAATATTTTTTCCTCGCGCAAGTCCCTTCTACCTTTTAAGTCCTCTTCTCTTACTTCCATAGGTAAAGATTTAACTTCTTCTTCCACCTCTTCTGGAAAACTAGTATTAATGTCATATTTATATACAATTGATAAAATATCAACACCAGGATCATTCTTATGTCCTATTATTTTAACTACTTTACCCTCTGCTTTCTTATTACTAATTCTTTTAACAATCTCTACAACTACTTTATGTCCATCAACAGCATTAAGACTATTTTCTTTAGCAACTACAACTTCTAAATTAACTTTATCTTCATCTAAAGTAACATAGCCTATATTATTCTTAAAGTTAATCTCTCCTACATAAGTATTACTTTCATGCTTTAAGACTTTAACAATTCTACCTTCTACTCTATCAAGCCCCTTTTTATTTACAAGTTCAACTACCACTAAATCTCCATGTAAAGCCCCATTTATATTTTCTTTAGGAATATAAATATCTACATCAGAATTATCTACATCTACAAATCCAAAGCCTTTCTTATTAGAATGAAGAACTCCTTTAAGTAAATGACTATCTTTAAACAACATATATTTATCTTTATTAGTATGATAAACCAAAGTTTCTACTTCAAGTTCCTTAAGTACTTTTAATAATTCCTCTAAATTATCAGTACCTAACTTCTCTTCTATTTCAAAAACAGTAAGACTCCTCCCTGCTTCTTCTAATATTTTTAAAATATCTTCTTTCATTTTATCGACCTCAATTCTTAATACCATTTTACTCTATATTTACCATAATGTAAAAGAAAAAAGACATTATTACATGTCTTTACATAAATGATTCTACTAAACATATTATAAAGAAAGCAGCTCCAAGTACCATTGTTATTCTAGTAATAACTAACTCACTACCTCTTTCTTTTCTATTTTTAAATAAATCAGTAGAATTACCTGAAAAAATCTGTGCTGCACTTTCAGCTTTACCACTTTGTAATAAAACTATAATTATTAATAGGATTGCTATAATTAATAAAACTACTTGCATATATAACACCTCCATCTTTAACTTATATTCATCTTCTTTGCCCAAGGCATAAAAACTACAAATATAATAACACAAAACAATGGCCTATGCAAGTTGATTTACTTATTTTAAGCCTTCTCAATAAAATTATTACATAATAACATTACTAGGTAATGACATAATATTACTGTTCTTCTGTTGCATATAAACTTCAGAACATGCATTTTGTACTTCTTGCATAACTTCTTCCTGAGTAAGATTAGAATTTAGATTATTAGTTAATAAATTAGTTAAATTAGAAGTATAAAACTGTTTATATTCATCAAAACTCATAGATTCAGGAGTACTAAATGACATATTACCAACTTTAGTACTATAATTAACAAAATTACCGTCTTTATCCATATCAACTGAATTAGCATGAATAGTAACATCTTTATAAGTATCAAGAGACTCTATATGAGCATTATAAGAATCAATAACACTAGCAGGAGTAAAACTTTTAACATATGTCTCAAACAAACACAACTTTGCTCTTTGTTCATTTCTTTTTTCAACTAAATAATCATATTGCATTCTCTCATCAACAGAAAAACTATCAATATCTAAGTGAGAAATTGTTTGCTCCTCTCCATACTGGTCTCTAACTACTTCTTCAGTCTTAATTGGTGCACATAATTCATCTAATCTTTGTGCAAACATATTAACATTATTCTTCAATCTTTCTCGCTCAGAAGAAAGCATACTTACATTATTATTCATATCTTATCCTCCTACCATTAGGATAGCATAAAAAGATACAAAAACTGCAAAAAGAAATATAATTTTACATTAATTTACAAAGAAGCACTGTCTTTCTTAACATCAGCAAGTTTCATGGCATCATCAACTTCTTGTTTTAAAGCCTCATTAAGTTCATGCTCCCGAGAAATAGTACTATATAATCTCTCAGGTAGCATCTTCTTTAACTTTTCTAAAGCCTCATTAGCATTCATATCACTAGGTACAGAAAATTTATCAACAGTTTTATTTTTTAAAGTATTACTTATCATAAAACCCAATTCACTTTCTGTTATAACAGGATTACCATATACTAAATAATTTTCAGCACCTATAGAACTATTAGTCAAATCAATAATAGTATCTGTCAAATCAAACATCTTAGAACAAGCCTTTAAATTTTTGTATTTAAACAAATCTCCTATTGTATATGAAGACAAATCAATTACAGGTTCTATATCTTTTTCTCTTAATACCTCTTCTTTACTACTTCTCTTATAAAAGTTATAAAAAGCATATATACTCTTAACAGAATTTAAATCAACTTTACTATTATCTAAAATACTTTGTTTAACTAAAGAATCATCAAAAGTAAATCCTACAAACATGCCATTTTCATCAAAAGAACGTTTAATACCAAAATCAGTTACAAATTGGTAAAAGTTTTTAAATTCTAAATCCTCAATTTCTTGTTCTTTAAAATATTCATCTTTCAAAACATGAGAAGTTTTATAATTTTCTTTATATGAATTATACATATTAGAAACATCAGAAATTTTAAACATATCCTTATTAAATTCTTCAGGAATCATTTTATCACGTTGATATAAAATAAAATCAGCCCTAATATCATTTAACTCATCTAAAGAAATAGTATCATTATCTTTAATATTCCCAAGAATCTCATCGTCATCTTTCAAAGAATAAATACCATCTTGACTTTTCTTAATACCAAAGTTAGCTAAAAAGCACATAAATTTTTGTTCTTCTATATCAGTAACTCCCTTGGATAATAAATACTCTGGAAGAAACACATTAGATAATATTCCAGAACCAAAATTATGACAATCAATATTATAAAGACATTCTAAATCATTAATGGCCAACTTCAAATCATCACCATAAGTATAAGTATTATCCTTATAAAAATTAATCATCGCATCACGATCTTTTAAAATTTTTTCTTGACGATATTCAAAAGATTGAGTATGACCAGGAGTCTTTGAATTAATATCAATGACATCGGTACCTGACCTATGCAAAAAAGATTTAACACACTCAGATGAATTACCTCTATATTTAAAAACTTTAAATTTTGAAATAAAAGAAGAAGGTATATCATCATAACAATCTTCTCTAACTAATAAAACAGCATCAGAAGACAGTGGTAAAGAGCCATAGCAAAAATAATCACCTGGATCTTGATTAAACGAAATATCCTTATGATTATCCAAAGGATCAAATAAAATATATTTTTTAGTATCCCAATTCCCAAATTCATGACTTTCAACCTTTGCATTTAATGTAAAATGTACGGTATGTCTATGATTCATAGTCCTACAAGATTTCATAATTTTACCATAAGAAACATTAACGTAACCTTCACTTTTAGTATCATATTTACTACAAATTATCCCATCTTTAGGAAAATAATCTGTACAATGAACTAAAAACTTTTTATCATTAAATTCGCTAGGTGTTACATCTGAGTTTTCATCAATAATTGGTACACCATTACTATCTCTAATTATGTTAGTATAATCAAATCCTTGCATAAATTACTACCTACTTATTAAGTCTTTCCTCAATTCTCATCAACTGATTATATTTACAAATTCTATCTGTTCTAGACATTGATCCAGTCTTAATTTGACCTAAATCAAGTCCAACAGCAAGATCTGCAATAGTAGTATCTTCAGTCTCTCCACTTCTATGAGAAATAATAGTTTTATAATTGTGAGATTTAGCAAGTTCAATAGTTTCAAGTGTCTCAGTAATAGTACCAATTTGATTTACTTTAAGAAGAATGGCATTACCAGCCTTATTATCAATACCTTTTTGTAAGCATTCTTTATTAGTAACAAATAAATCATCACCTACAAGTTGAATCTTGTCTCCAAGTAATTCAGTTACCTTACTAAATCCTTCCCAGTCATTTTCATCTACTGGATCTTCAATAGAAATAATAGGATAAGTATTAACTAAATCTTCATAGTATTTAATTAACTCATCAGTACTAAGTACTTTACCTTCTCCTGCAAGATTATATTTACCATCAGAATAGAACTCTGATGCTGCAACATCAATAGCATAACAAACGTCTTTTCCAGGCTCATATCCAGCTCTTTTTACTGCTTCAGTAATTAACTCAAATCCCTCTTTATTAGTTTTAAGGTTAGGAGCAAAACCACCTTCATCTCCAACACTAGTAGCATATCCCTTTTCTTTTAAAACATTTTTAAGACTATGGAATACTTCAGCACCAACTCTTACTCTTTCATGGATAGAATCTCTTTGAGGAATAATCATATACTCTTGAAAATCTAATGAGTTATCAGCATGAGCACCTCCATTAATTATATTCATCATAGGAACAGGTAAAGTTTTTCCATCTCCAACATATTCATATAACTCTTTTCCGCAAGCTTTAGCCGCAGCCTTTAAACAAGCCATAGAAACACCAAGTATAGCATTAGCACCGATTTTACTCTTAGTTTTAGTACCATCTAACTCTAACATTTTATAATCTATTTCTTTTTGTTTAGTAACATCCATTCCAATTAGATTATCACGTAAAATAGTATTAACATTATTAACAGCATTTAATACTCCTTTACCATTAAATCTACTTTTATCTCCATCTCTCATTTCTAAAGCTTCTCGCTCTCCTGTAGAAGCTCCACTAGGTACAGCAGCCCTACCCATAACACCATTATCTAGTATTACATCTACTTCAACAGTAGGATTACCTCTTGAATCTAATATTTCTCTTCCTATAATATTTTTAATATTCATAAAAATCATCCTTTCTAACATCTATATTATAACACTGTTTTACTATTAACTATATTATTTTTTCTTTTAATTAGTCTTTTACCAACTGTTTCTCTATTTTCTAAAGCAGTAGAATTATTAGCAATATACTCATCTAAATTAATATATCCATCATACATTCTTTTTTCTTCATTATAATAAAATATCTTAGGAGAAAATCCAAACTCTTTAAAGAAGCCATTAGGTAATGCTTCTTCATAATCTAACTCTAAAGATGTATTAACTAACTTATCTACTATATCAATACTTTTATCTATAGTCGAATCCTTAGTATCTCTATAAATAGGATAAAACTTTACATTTTTTACTCCCAATAATGATGCCAAATACAAATCTCTTTGAAAGTTAGCAACTACAGCAGTATTAGGATTAAATGGATATATCAAGCACATCTTTCTTTCAACTTCTAATTTCTTATTCATTATTATCACCCTTTCAAACTAACATAACATTTATCTCTTAAAAACTTCTTAATCTTATTAGTATCTTTTCCTTCATAATACATAATTAACATTTTCTTATAATCTTCCACCAAATCTCCTGGAATAGAGATAATTCCTAATCCTTTTGATATCAAATGATGATTAGCAAGAATAACAGCAGTCCTCTTATTACCATCTATAAATATTTGTCTTTTCATAACATATAATAATAATTCTATTGCAAGACTAACATCATCTAATTTACTTTTTAAAAGCCCGTTCAACTCTTCTATTATCTGGCTTTCTATAGGAATACTAGGCATCCAACTAGTTCCACCTATTTTAGCAGGAGTACTTCTAACTTTACCAGCATTATAATAAAATCCTTCAAGAACTAATTTATTAATCTGAGATAAGAAAGAAAAGTTCTCTTCTGCCATAATAACATTTTCATCTAAAACAAATTCCCAAGTGTGTTTTAAATTAATAACTTTCATAATATCAGTAGAAGTCATTCCATTTACTTTACCGCCTTCTATAATACTTTCAGTATCAGCATAAGTAGTAACAACACCTTCTAACATCGCTTGATTATAAATAGAATCTACTAAGTTTCTCTTAGCAAAATCTATATTAAGTTTAACTTCTTCACTAAGTTCACTCTCTTGATAATTTAACTCCTTTAATTTTTCCTCTAAAGTCTTTATTTTTTTCTTTAATTCTTTAGACTTTAAATTATTATTTAAAATCAGATTATACAAATCATCACTATATTCTCCAACATACTTAGATACATTTCTACCAAACTCTCTATAATGTACATAAATATATTTTTTCTCATCTTTTTCTCTAACTTCAACAGAACCACAAATCATATTATTAAGTTGTTCTTCTAAATTATGTTTATAATGTAAGGTGTTCATTATTTCAACATTATTATTCATAAACACCACCCCTTTCTTAAATATATTATACATCGAAAATAAAAAACGTGAAACATTTTCTAACGTTTTTTGATATTTTGTTTCACATTTTTCTCGTTTTTAAACTCTCTCATTGATAATGCAGATGCCATATTTACAGGAGTCATTGTACTACCATCTCTTTCTTCTGCAATAGCAACATAAGCTTCAGGAAAATAATCTCCAAATACACTAGCAGTATAAGAAGTATCCTTAATAGCACTTTCTTTTAAAAGCTCATTAACTTGTAAATTTAACACTTCCATTTTAGTTTCATAATTAAGAGGAGTATTTATTCCATAAGTAACAAATATTCTAAATAAATATTTAAATCCTAACTCTTCCGCTTCCTTTATATCGTTTTCAAAAGTAACTATATCACTATTCTTATCAAAAGTAAGTATTAATGTATTATAATATTCATCTTTAAATCTAGTCATCATTTTTTAAACCTCCTAAAAATCCATAACAAAATTAATATTTTCTTCTTCTCTTTTTACAAATAGCAGTTTTAACATATTGATATTTCTTTTCTAAAGCAACATTATAAAACTGCTCTAAATTTAAAAAGTAAGTCAACGAAGACCCAT
The DNA here is from genome assembly GCA_944358355.1 of uncultured Bacilli bacterium. Taxonomy (GTDB): domain Bacteria; phylum Bacillota_I; class Bacilli_A; order RF39; family UBA660; genus Onthousia. The sequence goes on from CALVQY010000021.1 coordinate 18,301, forward strand.
TTCCATGAATTAAAGAAGTAATTAACCTATTTTTTGAATCCTGATAAAACTCCATATCATCATTAAATACTTCTTTAAAATCAACCTCTTCTAATTTTATTGTAGTACCACTTACATTCGTATAAGGATTCTCACACATTTTATATGCTGTATCTACTGCTATAGAAGCATTGACGAACTTATCTTCAGTAAAGCCATGTTTATTAACAGCAACTAACATACAAGATGCCATTTTAAATGTATCTAAGTCTCCCACAACATAATTTTTCCGCAAATACTCATATAGTACTTTATATTCCAAAATAATATCATGTATTATTGATAAACTATCTTCCTGTATATCTACACTATTTTCATTTGCCACATCAATAAGTAAATTAATTAATTCTCTATTTCCTATTTTGGCACTATTCAAACTATTTTTCATTATCTTTAAAACTCCTAACTATATCTCTAAATTCATCCCCTCTATCCTCACATTGTTTATATTGATCCCATGATGCTGATGCCGGACTAAGTAACACTGTATCTCCACTTTCTACAACACCATTAATATAATTCATAGCCTCAACTAACTTTTCAAAAGTATTAGTTTTAATACCAACACTCTCTCCATATTCTTTAACTCTATCACGACACTCTCCAATACCAACTATCTCTTTAACAGGACCAATAAAATTATCTAAATCATGAAAATCTTGTCTTCTTTCTAGTCCCCCAAGTATTAAAATAACATTATTATCAAAAGATGATAAAGCTATCTGAGTACATTTAGTATTAGTCGCTTCTGTATCATTATAATATGAGGCACCATTAACTTTATCAATAAACTCTAATCTGTGTCTAACACCAGTAAATGTTTTTAAAACAGAAACTATTGATTCATTATCTACTCCTACTTCTTTAGCAACCATCATTGCCCCAAGAGCATTCTCAACATTATGATTACCTTTAAGCAAAAACTCATCCCTATTCATAATAAATTCATCATAGTAATAAAGTTTATTATCTAACATATAAGCTCCATTTATCTCACGTTTTGAAGAAAAATACTTAACATTACTTTTAATATCAGTAGTTCCTTTCATCACATCATCATTTTCTATATTTAATATCGCAATATCATCATCACGCTGATTTTTAAATAATTTAAGTTTATCTTCTTTATAAGCCTCATAACTACCAAAGAAATCTATATGAGCTTCCGACAAATTAGTCATCAAAGCAATATGAGGATTAAACTTATCCATATTAGCAAGTTGTTGACAAGATACTTCCATGACAATGATATCCCCACTTTCTAGTTTATCTAAAAAACTACATAAAGGATACCCAATATTACCTGCTAAATGGACTCTTTTACCACTTCTTTTTATCATCTCATAAGTAAGAGTTGTTGTAGTAGTCTTCCCATTAGTACCTGTAATTCCAATTAATGTAACATCATCTGGTAATAATCTATAAGCCATCTCTGCCTCATTTATAACAGAAATTCCTAACTCTTTAGCTTTTATTACATACTTATGGTCATTTCTAATACCAGGATTTTTAATAATATAATCAAAACTATCATCAAGTAAATCATCAGGATGACTATCAAATATTAAGGTAATACCTAATTGTTCTAACTCTTTAACTTTCGCATCATCTTGTTTATCACGACTAGCACCATCATTTAATATAATTGTATTATTATACTTACTTAAATACTTACATGCCTCATACCCACTGCGAGCCATCCCTAACACTAATATTTTTTTATTTTCAAACATAATCATCACTCATTTCTCTACTAACATTATACTAAATTATCGAAATATTTAAACCCTATAATTGAAATGTAAGTAATATATTGATATAATTTAATAAAGAAAGTGTGGTCTTATATGAAAATAATAACTTTAGATGAAAAAGCTTTTGACAAATTTGCCAGTACTCATAAATATCGTAATTATTATCAAACTTCAGCTTATGGTCGTACCAAAAAAAGTAATGGTAGCAATATTCATTATATTGGCATAATAGATGATTATAATAATATTTTAGGTGCTTCTCTTCTTTTATATAAAGAAGTCTTTATGAACTATAAAATAGCTTATGCTCCTCGTGGCTTTCTAATTGATTACACTAATGTTAATAATTTAACAGAATTTACCAATCGTCTAAAGAAACTCTTAGGTAAACAAGGATACATGCTAATTAAAATAGACCCCTTCATACCAATAAATATTAGAAACAACAAAGGTAAAATAATAAATATTAACAATGAAAGTAATATAATACTAGCAAATCTTAAAGCAGCAGGTTATGAATATCTAGGTGCTAATCTATTCTTTGAAAATCAAAAGCCAAGATTTGAAGCTATAGTAACACTAAATCATGATATCAAAGAAATATATCAAAGTTTTGATAAAAAGGTTCGCCAAAAAATAAAAAAAGCTATTAGAAATGGTATTGAAATATATAAAGGTAATATTGAAGAAATAAACTTGTTCTATGAATTAATAAAAAAGAAATATAACAAACCAATAAATTATTATACTGATCTTTATAATAATTTTACTAATAATATAGATTTATATTTTGCAAAACTAAATACTGAAACTTTCGTTGTTACTAGTAGAATGCAATATGAAAAAGAAATAGAAACAAATAATGAACTAGCCATAAAAATACAAACAACAACTAATAATAATAGCAAGAAAAAATTAATAAATGAAAAAATGGAATCTGATAAACTTGTTAATACATACAAGAAGAATCTTGTTTGGGCTACTAAACTATTAAAAGAAAATCCTCAAGGACTAATTGTAGGTACTGCTCTTAATCTTTGTTATGATAATGTTTGTTATTTAATCATAGAAGGTTTCAATCAAGATTTCAAATCTCTTAACCCTAACTATCTTATCAAATGGAAAATGATAAACGACTACAAAAATAGAAACTTTAAATATATAGATCTTAATGCTGTAAGTGGAGAATTTACAAAAATAACAAAATATACAGGCTTAAATGAAATGAAATTAGGATTTAATTCTTTAGTTACAGAATATATAGGAGAATTTGATTTAGTAATAAGTCCTCTACCTTATAATTTATATAAAAACTTAAATAAGGATAAAGAAAAGAAAAAATAAAAAATATTCTAATCGCTAGAATATTTTTTTATGTCCTCTTCATTAAAACAAAGACTATCCATTATCTCTTTGCTTACATCTTCCCATTTTTGATAATCATTAACTGGTGTATTAAACTCAACTGTAACTAATTTATTATCAAGAGTAAAAAATCTAAAATTATAATATGAATTAGCATCAGTAACTACTAATTTAGCAAAAGTTTTATCATATTTTTGATATACACCACTATCTAACATCGTCATATTAGTAAAACCAGTCATCCTATAACTAAGATAATCTTCTAATCCATCATCTGTCATATCCTGATTTGTTGTACTGATAAAGACATGCTGTAAATCATCATTACTCATAAATACAAGTTCAGGACGATCATTATAATTATATTTTTCTTTTAAAGTTGCCTCATCTAACTTAGTAAAAATATCCGGAACATTTAAAAAGAATTTCTGATCAACACGATATGTTTTAAAGTTAATCTCTATTCCATCAACTTTAATCTTATCATCTTCTTGTTCTTTTTTCTTTTCCTCTTCTTGTTTATTAATGATATCTTTATTATAGTCATGAACTAAATTAGCAATAGCGAAAGCAATTACTACTAAAGCAACGATTCCCACAACCCCTAAAATAATCTCTTTTCTTTTCATATTAAACACCATTAAAAGTATAACATAATTTCCAGAAAAAAAGAAGTCCTAAGACTTCTTAACTTAATTCTATTATCCTTCAATTTCAGAAACAACACCAGCACCAACAGTATGACCACCCTCACGGATAGAGAACTTAGTACCTTTTTCAATAGCAATTGGGTGAATTAATTCAACATCCATTGTTACATTGTCACCAGGCATAACCATTTCTACACCTTCTGGTAAAGTAATTACACCAGTAACATCAGTAGTTCTGAAATAGAATTGTGGACGATAGTTACTGAAGAATGGAGTATGACGTCCACCTTCTTCTTTGCTAAGTACATAAACTTCAGCTTTGAATTTATGATGTGGATGTACACTTCCTGGTTTAGCTAAAACTTGTCCACGTTCAACTTGTTCACGAGAAATGCCACGAAGTAAAACACCAGAATTATCTCCAGCACGAGCTTCATCAAGTTGTTTTCTGAACATTTCAATACCAGTAACAACTGTCTTTTGAGTTGGTTTAATACCAACAATTTCAACTTCATCATTAAGTTTTAATGTACCACGTTCAACACGTCCAGTAACAACTGTACCACGACCTGTAATAGTGAAGACATCTTCGATACTCATTAAGAATGGTTTATCAGTATCACGTTCTGGAGTTGGGATCCATTCATCAACAGCATCCATTAAATCATAGATAGCTTGAACATACTTAGGATCTCCTTCAAGAGCTTTAAGAGCAGAACCCTTAATAACTGGAGTTTCATCTCCTTCGTAACCATATTCATTTAATAAGTCACGAACTTCCATTTCAACTAAATCGATTAACTCATCATCATCAACCATATCACATTTGTTTAAGAATACAACCATACGAGGTACTCCAACTTGACGTGATAATAGGATATGTTCACGAGTTTGTGCCATAGCTCCATCTGTAGCAGCAATTACAAGAATTGCACCATCCATTTGAGCAGCACCAGTAATCATGTTTTTAACATAGTCAGCATGTCCTGGGCAGTCAACATGAGCATAATGACGTTTTTCAGTTTGATATTCTACGTGTGCAGTATTAATTGTAATACCACGTTCTCTTTCTTCTGGAGCTTTATCAATGTTTGCATAATCTGTAAAATCAGCCCATGCAGGGTTTTTATCATGTAAACATTTAGTAATAGCTGCAGTTAATGTAGTTTTACCATGATCTACGTGTCCAATTGTACCAATGTTAACATGTGGTTTTGAACGATCAAATTTTTGTTTTGC
>CALVQY010000022.1 GCA_944358355.1 uncultured Bacilli bacterium
ATTAACTTAGCATGCATAACGATTCTATTACCAAAATTATCTTTACAGGTTGACAGTGTTAACACTTTATCACTTGTATTAACAGTACCTGAAAACTCTACTTCGCTTCTATTTTTAATAGTGTTTAAAAATTCCAAATATTCTTCATCAGTATTAAAAGTAGGTGTTATATAATAACTTTCTTTAGGTATTGTATAAACACTAAATACTTGCCACATTGTATTTTCTGTTGGAGTTGATAATCTTATAATATGATTTTCTTTATTAGAATACCAAGAACTATCTAATATATTTTTTAAACTACCAAACATAGATCCCGTTAACCTGCTATGAGCATAGATTATTGTATTTTGATTAAAGTTTACAGCATCATTTCTATAGTCCATAAACACCCAGCCAGCTTCATTTTTACTTTTATCAAAAGCATGGTTTAAATAAAAATTATTATCAGTAGTTTTTACAATAGGATAATTTATATTTGTTCCTTTAACTTGAATCCAGCCAACAGTATCACTGTTTTTAGCAATTAAATTATTAAAATTAACTTCTAGTAGATTCATTTTTATATAGTCCCAATAATCATTTGCTTTATCTTCAGGGGGATTCACTTTCTCAGTATTTTTATTATCTTTTTTTTCTTTTATGCTAGTATTTTCAATAGTTTGATTTGATAATTTATCAATTTCTTTATTATCTTTAAACCAATTATATACTTGATTTATAGAAATTAAAAAAACTGATAGAAAAAAAATCAAAAAAACTACTATAACCCATTTTCTAAATCTTAACTTTGGTCTATTTCTTTTCCTTATTTGTTTTTGATATTTATATCTTGAAGGCATCTTTCTATGATTCATTTAAACCCTACCTTTCTACTCTATAGTTATTATATATCAAAAGAGAAAAGAAAAAAAGCTTTAATTAGCTTTCTCATAATCACATTTACTACATTTTATTTTATTATCTTTTTCTACTAACATTTCCCCACAATTTGGACATTTCTCTCCTGTAGGCTTATCCCAAAAAGCTTCTTTACATTTTGGAAAGTTACTACAACCATAGAATGTTTTACCTCGTCTTGTTTTTCTTTCTAGGATTTTACCATTGCATTTAAGACAATCACATACTTCTATTACTTGCTTTTCTTCTTTCTTTACATATTTACATTCTGGATAATTAGAACAAGCGACAAATTCACCATAACGTCCTGTTCTTTTAACTAAAGGATTACCACATTCTGGACACATTTCCCCAGTCTCTTCGGCTTCTTTCTTCTCCATATCACTAAAGGCTTTTTTAACACGAGGTTCAAAGACATCATAGAATTCTTTTAAAACTTCATTCCAAACTAAGTTACCATCAGCAATTTTATCAAGTTCTTCTTCCATATTCTTAGTATATTCTACATTTATAATATCACTAAAGAATTCCTGTAATTTATCAGTAGTTTCAACTCCTATTTCTGTTGGTACAAACTTTTTATCTTCTATTTTTACATAACCTCGTTCTTTAATAGTATCAATAGTTTTAGCATATGTTGAAGGACGTCCTATACCTAGGTCTTCCATCTCTTTAATTAATTTAGCTTCTGTATATCTTGCTGGTGGTTTAGTAAAGTGTTGTTCAGATAAAATGTCACTAGCTTTATAGTTATTACCTTCTATAAGTTCTGGAATTATTTTATCTTCATTTTTCTCATAATCACTATATACTTTTAGATAGCCATCAAAGTTTAAGATACTTCCAGTCGCTTTGAATTTATAATCGTTATTATTAAATATTAATGTTGTTTGATCCATAATAGCATCAGCCATTAAAGATGCTAAGGCTCTTTTGTAGATTAGGCTATATAGTTTAAATTCATCATTTGATAGATATTGTTTTACTTTTAAAGGTTCTCTTAAAATACTAGTAGGTCTAATACCTTCATGAGCATCTTGAACGTTTTCTGTTTTCTTAGCATGTTTAGTATAGCCAATATATTTTTTACCAAAGTTTTCTTCTATATAATGAAAAGTACTACCAACAAACTCATCAGAAAGTCTAATAGAGTCAGTTCTCATATAGGTAATAAGTCCTACTGTCTCAGTTCCTAAGTCAATTCCTTCATAAAGCTTTTGAGCGATAGACATAGTCTTTTTAGCAGTGAACCCTAATTTAGTAGAAGCTTCTTGTTGAAGAGTTGAAGTTATAAAAGGGGCTCTACTTGCTTTTTTTCTTTTCTTTTTTTCAATACTACTCAAAGTATAATCATCACCTAAAGACTCTAATACTTTGTTAGCTTCTGCTTCATTATGAAGCTTAATCTCTTCATCTTTATATTTAAAGAGACTTGCCTCAGTACCTTCGATAATTGCAGTTATAGTAAAATACTCTTCAGGAACAAAAGCTTCTATTTCCCTTTCTCTATCGACAATAAGTTTTAAAGCGACACTTTGAACACGGCCAGCACTTTTAGCTTTTATCTTAGATTGTAAAAGTTTTGATAATCTAAAACCAATTATCCTATCAAGTATTCTTCTAGTTTCTTGACTCTTAACTAAGTTATCATCTATTTTAGTAGGATGTTTAATAGCATCTAATACTTTATCTTTAGTAATTTCATGAAATAGAACTCTATCATAATCTTTATCTTTAATATTTAAAGCTTCTTTTAAATGCCAAGAAATCGCTTCTCCCTCACGATCAGGGTCGGTTGCAAGTATTACATGGCTAGCATCTTTTACATCTTTTTTTAACTCTGTAATTATCTTTTTCTTACCTTTTAAAGGTACATAATTAGGTTTAAAACCATTTTCTATATCAACACCAAGTCCTAAAGGTCCACTAGTTGCTAAATCTCTAATATGGCCCTGGCTTGCTACTACTTTATAATCATTACCTAAGTATTTTTCAATAGTTCTACTTTTACTAGGACTTTCCACTATAACTAAGTTTTTAGACATCTAATCCCTTCTTTCATACAAATTTATACATTACTATTGTTTCTTTGTCAACACTTTTAATTTTATATCTTCTATTAAATCTAGAATGTTATCCAGATATTTTTCATCATTATCTATGATATAATCAAAATCATTTTCACTTAATTCAAGAGGTTTTCTAGCTTTAATTTTATAGTACTCTTCCTCTTCAAAATTATTACTGTAAAATGTATTATCACCAATTACAGAACTATCTTTTTTATTATAATCTAATGTTCTTTTTTCTATTCTTTTAATATTATCTATATCTTTAGAATTAATTTTAATCTTAATAAGTAGATAATTATTTTCTCTAGCATACTTTATCCATTCATCTAATTGTTTCTTATTATTGACATTCATATCATAGACAAATGATGTTCTTAAACTAAAAAGTTTCTCTAATCTTTTATTAGCAGTATCTTTAACAAGCTTTTCTACTTCTAATCTTGTCTCTTCGTTTTTTAAGATTACATTTTGATAGATTTTATTTCTAATATAGTCGTTACTAAGACAGACAATTTTAAGATATTTAGATAGATTCCAAGCTAGTAGAGTTTTACCTGAACCAGGATTACCAGAGATAATTATTATAAATGGCTTATCATATTTTTCGGCTCTGTCTATCTCTTTTGTTAAATTTTCTATTTCTTTATCTATATCTAACATTTTATCTCCTTTTATTTAGTATTAACTGTTTCTAAATATTCACTAACTGGGCCATAACTCTTACGATGTTCATCTATTATTCCATATTTTTTAATGGCTTCTAAATGTTTCTTAGTAGGATATCCTTTATTATCTTTAAAGTCATACATAGGATATTTTAAATCTAACTCATCTAACATTCTATCTCTTGTTACTTTAGCAATGACTGATGCTGCACTTATAGTAATACTTTTTAAATCTCCTTTAATAATAGAGGTTGTAGGAATATCTATATCAAGCTTCATAGCATCTATTAAGACATGTTCTATTTTTGAGTTACAATTCTTAATCGCTTCCTTCATCGCTATCTTTGTCGCTTCATAGATATTTATTTCATCTATTATTTTTTCGCTTATAATACCTACTCCTACTCCTAAAGCTTGTTCCATGATTAAATCATAAAAATATTCTCTTTTCTTTTCACTTAATTTTTTAGAATCAGTTAGTCCTTCTAAGTTAAAAGTTTCAGGTAGAACAACACAAGCAGCAACAACAGGGCCTACTAAAGGTCCTCTTCCAACTTCGTCAACTCCAGCGATAAAGTTAATACCAGCATTTCTTAAATTTCTTTCAAAATAATAGTTATCTTTAAGACATACTTTTAATTCTAAATCTTTTATTAATTTCTTATCTTTAGGCTTATTTAACTTCTTTATATATTCATAACAAGCTTCTAAATTCATAAACCTATAATTATTAATTTCTATTACTCTTTTTTCATCATATAATTCATAATCTATATCAAAGATACTTTTATATTTAATTTTAGAGTTATGCTCTACTCTTACAGGCCACTCTAACTTCTCAAAAAAGTCTTTAGAACAGGCAAGATCAATATCATTTGTTTTCTCTATTAGTCCTTGACATACTAGGCTAGCACCGCTAATTACTATATACTTATCTTTAGGTAAATCTAATTTCTCTAATTCATCAAATATTTCTTCCTTTGTCATACTACCTCCTACTATATATTATTGAAACTATAATAAAATATTTTTGCATGATTTGTAATATATTGATAATTTTCTTTATTTTTTCTATTTTTTTCTAAAAAGCTTATGACTATAGACATATCATCAGCATCTTCCATTTTTACCATAACTTCTTTACCTATACTTAACTGTTCAGCCATTATCTTCTCATTTAACATACTAGGCATAAAGATATAAAAATCTACATCTATATAACTACCACTATCTTCAGTTAAAACTACGCCTTTTTTTCTATTAGTAAATATTCTAATAATTTGATATAAAAGGTTATAACTACTACTACAAACATAAATATTTAAATTAGGAAATTTATCTGTTACTTTCTTAACTTCTTCCGTATAATTTAAGTTGTTAGAAACGACCTTTTGATAATCTTCTATAAGTAAAGCTTCGTTTAAAGGTAGTAAGTTAATAATAATTTTTCCCTTAAAATTATTTAACATAGATAAAGCATCATCTAATGTTAATATATCATAATAAGTTAATTCTTCTAAATTATTATTTTGGATTGTATTAATAGTTATTTTATTAGTAGTTACAGGCGAAAATACCAATACTTGCTTATCTTTAGTCATAACTATATCTAACATAACCCCAGTTAAGCCTTCTATATTATTAATTCCCTCTATAAATGTTTTATTATTATACAAATTACTTTTATGAGCGATAATTTTCATAATAAAAACCATCCTTTCTTCTATAGAATATGTAGAAAGGATAGTTTTTTTAACTTAATTTAGCTTTAATTTTATTAGATACTTCTTTCATATCACATCTACCTTTAACTTGAGGAGTTATTATTTTCATAACTTTTCCCATATCTTTAATAGTAGATGCTCCTACTTCATTCATAGCATTATCTATTATTTTATCTATTTCTTCTTCTTTCAATGGTTCAGGTAAATATTCTTTAATAATAGATATTTCTTTATCTATAGATTCTACTAAATCAGTTCTACCTGCTTTACTAAATTCTAATTTAGATTCTTCACGAGTTTTTAATTCTTTAGCAAGAACATCGATAACTACTTCATCAGTTATCTCTATTTTCTTATCAATTCGCATCATATCAATAGATGATTTAATCATTCTAATGACACCTAGTCTAAACTTATCTTGTTCTTTCATGGCTTTAACCATATCATTTTTTATTTTTTCAAACATATTTATTCCTCCTTACTAGTCACTAGTTCTTTACTTGTTAAATAATAGTTATCATTATCTTTCGTAAAGGTAAAATTATAAGTCTCTTTAAGGGTACCAAAAACGCCATCTAAAATATTTACAGTTAAGATAATATTTTCATCATCATCAGTTGTCGCTTTATCTAGTTTTAAGTTTACAGGATCAACATTTATTTGTTCATCTTTAGTATATAAGACATAGCCATCAGAAATTGGATCATAAAAAGCATAATGATTAGAATCTGTTTCAAAAGAAGTTGTCTCAATCATTACATTATTACCATAAATATCTTTTACTTCATCTTCTATTAAATCTCTTTTTGTAAATTCAGCTGCCCCAATACAACTATATCCTGTGGTATCATCAGTAATACCAACACTATCACAGTTTATAATCTCTTTATTACCTACATTTTTATAGCCATAATAAAGCATTGTTCTAGAGTTCATAACATCAAGTGACTCGATATCATAATATGCAATTTTTTGATATAATTCTTGTACAATTTTATCATCAGTAGATACTTTATTATCGTTAGCATTTAGTTTTTTATAAGCAAAGATAACTGCACCGACTAATACTTCTAGAATGATAATTGTAATTACTACTTTTATCCAAGTATTGTTTTTCTTCATAACGCCTCCTATATTTTCTTCTTTTTAATAAAGAATTTAGTATTATAGAATAAAAATATTGACATGATAACAATAAATGCCCAAGCGATTATTGTATAAATAATTCCATCTGTATAGTTTCCAACTATTGCTAAGACACTTTCAGGAAGATATTTATCAATAACAGCTGCTAAATCAGGTAGGCCAATATTATTTTTGATGAATGTTAATATTCTTAAAAAGATATCGACAATAGCGACAAAATAGACAAAGCTTGAAAAGCGTCTAAAATACATTATAACTATTAATATTAAAACTACTAATACCACTAAATCAATATACATAAAACTACACCTCTTTTTACTTTTCTATAAAATATAAATTATGAGTCTTTTCTCTACCTAAAGTAGTCTCATCACCATGTCCTGGATAAAGGTTAATATCATCACTATATTCTTTTATTCTAGCGATAGACTTATCCATTTCACTACTACTTCCTGTTGGTAAGTCACATCTTCCTACAGTATCCCTAAAGATAAAATCACCTACAAACATAGCATTTTCATCTTGAAAGTAAAATGTTACGGAATCACTACTATGACCTGGTGTAAATATAGGGATAAATTTAAAAGTACCAACTTCAACTTCTTTCATATCAGTTAAATTACTCTTTTTAAATATTTTGAGTCTTCTATTAGAGTTTAGAAAATCTCTTAAAGCGCCAATATGATCAAAGTGAGCATGGGTAACTAAGATACCAATTATTTTATCAGTTCCTACTAATTCTTTAATATTTTTACTATCACTTCCAGGATCAACTATAAGACATGTACCATTATCACTTAAGATGTAACAATTTTCCTCTAATGCTCCTGTTACTATTTTTTTAATCTCCATATATATCTCCTATCTACATTATATAGAATAGTAAAAATTATTAAAATCGTCAAGTGAAATTTTTATTTGCATTTTTTTATAATCTAATATAATATAGTTGTTACTGGAGGAATAGATATGAATAATGTTAAAGAAGCTTTAAAATTAGATGATGAAAATTTAATGCTTTTAACTAGTATTCAGTCAAATATTATTTATTTAGCACAGATTGAAGATACTAAGTTGCTTAATTATTATATAAGACAATTCAAATCACAAGTTAGAGTTCTTAATTATGAGAATATTTTAGAGTTAATAAGTAATGTTTTATTTAAGGGAAATGTAAAGATTATTAAAGGTTTAGAGTATATACTAGGGTTTGATTTAGAAGAAAAGAAAGATATTTATGATGATTTCGATAAATCTATAGATAAAAGTAGAGAGGGTATCTTAAAAAAATTATCAATATTAAAAGATTTAAAGAAATATTTAAATTATTGCAAACATAATATGGAATATGAGAATTTAGATCAAATATTTTTATTTATACTATGTTTAAGAAAAATGCATGATAGTGATAGATTAGATTTTGATTATCAATTTAATAATTATATTTTAGCTTTAAAGGGTGAAGATGTTAGATTGGGACAATCTGATGATAAAAAAGATTATAATATAATAAAAGAATATATAGAAAATAAGAAAGATAAAATAAAGGAACTAACGTTTTAAGTTAGTTCTTTTGTTTAGCCAAGTTTTAAAGTGAATGGGTTGTTTTTAGTGCCATCTCCCCCTGTTATTATGACGTTAGATTTTAGATTTAGGGATGGACGAATACCAAGCGAATAGACATAAGCCTGCCACCCTATCGAATCGCCATTATTGATGACAGCCCTTACAAAAGACGATAAATACGGTGTTAAAGTCCAATAATTTGTTGTTAATCCTGTACTAGAACTTCCACCTTTTACTGTATTTCTTTCAAATTGTCCTGCCATTAACTCTCCAAATCTTAGTAATCCTACTTTAGATTCTGTACTTGTAGCATATCCCGTCATATTAATATCTGTATATTTAGCTAGTTTATATGAAGAACCATTACCATCTACAGTACCTAAATACCAAATAGTACTATTTTCTATCATATCACTATATGTATTATCCACATAACTTGTTAGATATTCTCCATTTAGAAATGTTTCAATTGTAGTTGTATTTGAATAATTTTCATTTCTATTACTATCAAAAACACTTGTTATAAACGCACCAGAATTCTTTAACGGTTCAGCACTGGTTATCTTTGTACCTGTACCATTTTCGTGGCTTACTATTCTATATAGATTATTTTCATCATTTCCAAATCTTATATATTCCCCACTATATCTACTTGAAAGAAGTGTTCCTGAGAGATTAGTATCATTATCTCCCTCTAAGCGATATGGATTATCTATTGTTCCATTTCCATCAACAATTTTAACGTTAGATTTTAGATTTATGGATGGCCGCACACCTTTCGCACTGACAGGAGAAGCAATATCCGCGCCATTGTTGTTCACGTTACGAACGAGAGACGTATTGTATGGTGTTAAAGTCCACCAATAAAGTCCATTATTCAAATAACCATTACCATAAGTAGTTCCTGTATAACTTGTCTGATATTCATATGTATTTAAAAGCCCTACTGCATCTGTTACTATAGTACCACTATCACTAGGTCTTGTTATACTTCCTAAACTAGTTGAATCCGTTGTTGCATTCCACTTAGCATCTGTTACAATGAAATTCTCACAATCTCTTAAATTGCCTAAGAATCCATCAACACTTGTATCATTTAGCCAGTCTTCCATATAACTTCCTTCAAAAGCAGTTTGATTTATAGGGTTATAGGTAATTGCACTTATATTCCACTGGGTTACTAATTTAGTAGTCTTTGCTTCATTATTTACTGACACCGCTCTCCACAATTTACCACTATACCATATATAGTTATTCGGGTCTTCTCCTGTTATAAATGTATCTACTCCATCATCATACTGATTTTCTTCTGATATATTATTAAGTAATACTGTTGATACTTCTTCTGCTACTCTATCTCTTCCATAAACATTTACTTGTACACTAAATTGTAATCCTCCTCCATCTCCCTGAGGATTATAATCTTCATCTACATACATCCTAAGTCTATAAGTATTACTTTCACTACTACTCATACTACTTGTATATAAACTCATCTCTCCTGCTGGCCTTCCTGTAAAGTTATTAGCATTTGTCTCTTCATTATATGTCTCTGGACTCATTACTTGTTCTTCTGTTCCATCACTAGTTAATCTTGTTAAATATAACTTTATATTAGAGCCATCTATCTTTCTTTCAGATGTTGTTACATCTTTAGCAGTAATTTCATAATTAATATTTACATCTCCTGATATCTTACCACTTACAGTAAAATCAAAATACTCTCCAGGATTTAATCTTTTCATTCCTGTCTCATCTGTTGTAGGTAAGGCTCCGTTTAAGGAGAGTGTATTGCTACTTTCAGTATAACTCATCGTAATAGAACCTGTTGTTATGCTATTTTCTCTTTGTCCTACTCCAGTAAACCTAAAGGCAGCATACGATACTCCTATTAATGCTATTACTAATAATAACATTAATCCTATTATTAATATTTCTTTTCTTGACTTTGTCATTTTTACTCCTCCTATTTTTTATAAGTCTGTCCAATTACTTATCTTTTATTCTTTATTTTTATTTTATTATATTTTATAATGTTTATCAATATTTTTGACAATACAAAAGAACAGAATATACCTATCCTGCTCTTATTCCACAACGAAAGAAAGTAAATATATTACTTATTAAGAAGTATAATAAGGAGTATAACCCCCCCCCAGGTAACATTTTGTAAACCTGGAGTTCCATAAAAATGACGAATTAATTTACCTTGTAATTGATGATTTATTTTACTCTGATAAATTAAATTAGCCATATTCCATTACTTCCTTTCCTATCTTTGTTAACTTAATCATAACAGAAAAAAAGAACTTAGACAAGTCCTTTTATTTATAATTATCTGCTCTAACTTCCATAAAGCTTTGTGGATGATTACATACTGGACATACATCAAGTGCATCTTTACCAACATATACATGTCCACAGTTACGACAAATCCAAATCTTGTCTCCATCTTTATGGAACACTCTATCATCTTTAACATTCTTAAGAAGTGTTAAGTATCTTTCTTCATGCTCTTTTTCAATCTTTGCTACACTCTCAAAAAGATACGCAAGACGAGTGAATCCTTCTTCTTTTGCAGTTTCAGCAAAACCTTTATACATATCAGTCCATTCATAGTTTTCGCCAGCTGCTGCATCCTCTAAGTTTGTCATAGTATCAGGAATATCTCCACCATGTAATTCTTTAAACCAAAGTTTAGCATGTTCTTTCTCATTATTAGCTGTTTCTTCAAAGATTGCTGCTATTTGTTCATAACCATCTTTACGAGCTTTACTAGCATAATAAGTATACTTATTACGAGCTTGACTTTCTCCAGCGAAAGCTGTCATTAAGTTTTGTTCTGTTTTTGATCCTTTTAATTCCATTAATATTACCTTCCTTCTATAATTATTTATATTAAAAAGATTTCTCTTTTAATATATTACTTCTGTCTTTAAAATTTGTATGTAGTAATTTTAAAGCTTTAGGACTACCAGGATAATCAAGATATGTTTTATATATGTTTATAACATCAGGATTTTTATAACTTATTTTAATTTTACTCATCTTATCATCCTGGTATAACCCCTCACTTCTTTTTAAATTTATTCCTTGTTGTTTAGCTATAGGGACTAGAGTTTGACCTCCACCTCCTACACAACCATTAGGACAGTTCATTACTTCAATAAAATCATAATCATTTAGTTTAGGTAGAATTGTTTCGAAGCTAGGCATACCACTAATTGCTGCTACTTTTAGATGATAGTTACCAACTTTTACATTGGCTTCTTTTATTTTATCACTACTTCTTATTTCTTTAAAGTCTAAAAATACATTATTTTCTTTTCCAGTTAACAAATAATCAGCACATCTTAGTGTTGCTTCTAAAACACCACCACTACTACCAAAGATAACACCAGATCCACTTCCTTTGGAAAAAATCTCGTCAAAGTTTTCTTCTTTTGACTTATTAATATCTATATTGCTCTCTTTTAAAAGCATAATTAATTCACTAGTAGTGATAGCGATATCCATTCCCATCTCTGTTCTTTTAATTTCAAATTTCTTAGCTGTACAGGGAACTACTACAACATTAATCACATCTTTTTTGTCTAGTTCTTTAATCTTTAAAAAATAGGTATTTAATAGGCTACTTAAAATACCAATAGGACTTTTAGTAGTTGATAGATTTTTTCTTAAGTTTTCGTGAAAAATTTCTAAGTATTTGACCCAAGCTGGGCAACAAGAGGTAAATTGAGGTAAATTTTTTTTAGTTTTTAATCTTTCTATTAATTCTGTAGCTTCTTCTACTACAGTCATATCAGCTCCAAAAGTCACATCGAAAACATAATCGAATCCTGCTTCTTTTAAAGAACCAACAAGTTGTTTTTCTAAGAATGTACCTGCTTCAAGACCAAATCCTTCTCCTATGGAAGTTCTAACAGCAGGAGCTATAGAAATAGTTACAGTCTTATTAGTATCATGTAGATAATCTAAAACCTTTTTATAGTCATATTTTGGAACTAAGGCACCAACTGGACAATTTAAAATACATTGACCACAGTTGATACAAATAGCTTCTTTAGTTTTATTATAATCGTATTTAATACCAACAAGATTTTCACAGATAGTTTTGCATCTACCACAGTCTATACATCTTTCTGTTATTCTTCTTATTGCGATATTATCTTCATCTAATCTAACAGCTTTGTTTAGATTCATTTAGCTCACCTTTACTACATTCTTCACAAATTCCTTCTAAAACTAAATTAACTTTTATAATTTTATTTGAAGAAACATTTGATAATATTTTATTAATAACGTCATCACTAAGATAAATATCACTAATCTTACCACAGTGTAGGCACCTAAAATGATAATGATTATTATTAAAATCATAATAGGCACCAGTGGAACAATCTATTCTCGTTACTATCCCATCTTTTACTAACTTATTTACAGTTCGATAGACAGTAGCTTGACCAATAGAAGGATATTTCTCTTTTACTAACATAGATAATTCTTTTATGTTAGGATGAGTGTAACAATTACTAATAACTTCTAGTATTTGTTTCCTTTGATTAGTTTCTCTTTCCATAGTCTTCACCTTATTGATAAATATTATCATTAAAATTATATAAAAACATTAACTGCCTGTCAATCAGTTTTTTTATTTTTTTTACAAAACAAAAATGCTACAATAAGTAGCACTGCTTTTTATCTTGATTTTGATTGTTCATCTATCTTGGTGTTTTCATTTGAAATGTAAATATTATCAGATAACTTTACAATTTCTTGTTTTTGGACATTTTCATCACTATAACTATAGCTTTCAATATTATCATATTCATCAGTTAAAGGAATAATAGTTTTACTAAAACCTACAAAACCATTATCCGCAAATTTTTTTTCGTCTTCTGGAGCATTATAATCAACTATTTCATCTATAGTATAATAGTAATATGGTTCAATTAATCCCTTTTCTAAAGCTTCTTCTGTAGTATATACTTTACCTTGGTACTCCCACTTTCTTACAATTTCAGCATAAGCTACTTCAGATACAGAGTTAACATCTTCGTTAGCATTATATCCAATCTCAGTCTTTAAATTTTTACTTAATCTTTCTTTATATTCATCTTCTGATATACCAACTGTTTTCCTTACTCTCATATCAACCCTAACTATATTTTTATCTATAGCATCTTTCAAAGTCATATATTCACTTTTGATAAAATCAGGCCTGTTCTTATTTTGTTCTACATCTTGAAAATAATGTCTAGCATTCTTTATTTCTATACAATTAGAATCATCGTAGCATTTATATATATTTTGGATTATTTCATTTTCTTCTATTGATTCATCATATATATTGTAATATAAATTACTTAATATTTCATCAAAAGATTCATTTATTTTCTCAAGTTCATCTGTAGTTTTATACCCCGGTGAAACTCTTAATATTTTCTGTAATTCTTCGTAATCTTCTTTAGATAAATTTTCAGATAAAACTTTTTCTAAAGAATCAGAGTTACCACTAAAATTTAAATCCCATATTGGTTTGTTGCCTATAATTTCCATTAGAATTTCTATTCTTTTAACTTCTTCTTGATAACTATTAATTATGTGTCCATAATACTCACTTGAAATTATCTCTGCACTTGCTTCTTGGATATAATTATACATACTGTCATCTTGTAATAAATGTACAAATTCATGATGTATAGTATCTACAGATGACAAACTTTCAACATGAATAATGTTGGGGTCTAAATAATTATAATATCCACTCATTCTAAATAGACCTTGCTCAACTCTCTCTGCATTCTCTTTATAATCTTCAACATCAAATTCTATAACTTCTATATCATTTGTTTTTTCTTTTACTGACATTATTCTATCTTCTGTCATTGGGGTATTACATATATCCATAATTAATTCTAGATTAAAAAGATTAGTAACATTATTACCTTTATTTTGCATTTTTGCATCTGCTTCTTTTAAAGAACTAGATAAAGAAGCTATGTCATAGTACTGATTACAGTCATCTTCCATAATCGCAGCTTTTAACTCTTCTAATTCTTCTTTAGTATTATAATACTTATTCAGTGTATTATACGTGGCAAATGAATTAGAAATCACATAAGTTAAAACAAAAGTCATTGTAATATTAATAGCTTTACTCTTATTAAAGAACTCCTTTATTTCATTATACTTATCTTTAATATTTAATCCTTTATAAAGGATAGCATTTTCCCCATTAGTAAAAAAGAATTTCATAATATCTTCTTTTCCATCTTTATAAAAGTGTTTATAGCCTGTTTCTTTATTTATAAAGACTTTATATTCTCCATCTTGTTCTAAAAATTCTTCTTTAGTTTTATCAAAGATATTTTTTAATAATTCTAATACAGTGTTTATACTAATATTTTTCTTTTCATGTTTGTGATAGTAATAACACTCTAAATTATTTTCTAGTAAATCTATGTAGATTATTTTTTTATTATAATTAATGATGCCAATGTGCTGCATATTAAGCTCCTCCTTTTTTATATAATACCATAGTTTTTAAGTTTCTAGTTGTTTTTTAAGGTATTAAACAATTCTTTACAGCCATTAAATATTTCTTCATAAGTAACATCAAAATTATGAGAATACCATGGATCATCTATTTCTTTATTATTCTTAGTAAAATCTAATAATTTATATACTTTGTCACTTGTACCAAATAATTTTTTCATCGCTAAAACATTATAATTATCCATACCTATAAAGTAATCATACTTATCATAGTCACTCTTTAATAATCTAGTGGCATAATGTCTATTATAAAGAATATTATGTTTATCTAACATCTTCTTAGTCCCAGGATGCATATCATTACCTATTTCATCATTGCATGTAGCTCTTGACTCTATTAAAAATTCTTTTTCAAGGCCTTCTTTTTTTACTAAATCTTTCATAATAAACTCAGCCATAGGACTTCTACAAATATTACCTAAACATACAAAACAAATTCTTGTCATAACTACCCTTCCTATTCATTATTAAATTTCAATAATTCTCTTATATCATCAACAGATAAGTTTTGGAAACTCTTGTACTCATCACCATCATTTTCAATTAACTTATCACTAAGTATTTTCTTCTTTGCTTGTAAATCAAGTATTTTCTCTTCAATAGTTCCTTTAGTAATTAGTTTAATAACTTCAACTGTATTTTTTTGACCTATACGATGTGCTCTATCTGTCGCTTGATTCTCAGCTTGAGGATTCCACCATAAATCTAGATGTATTACGATATCAGCACTAGTAAGGTTAAGTCCTGTACCACCGCTTTTTAACATAATTAAGAAGATATTAGTATCATCTGTATTAAACTTATCTACTAACTCTTGACGTTTTTTACTACTAACAGAACCATCTATAACATAACTAGTAATACCTTCTCTATCAAGATTATCTTTTACAATGTTTAATGCTGTTCTAAAACTTGTAAATAAAAGAATTTTATGACCATTAGAAACTGATTCTTTAACTACATCTATTAAGTGGTCTATCTTAGATGATGTCTTATTATAGTTATCAAAGATAATCTTAGGATCAATACAAACTTGTCTAAGTCTTGTTAAAAGTGTAAGTATCTGTATCTTATTCTTAGTAAAACCTGCACTTACTAACTCTTCCATCTCTTCCTTAGTATCTTTTACTAAAGCTGCATATATCTTTTTTTCTTCATCACTTAGATCTATATAAATATTATTTTCTAACTTATCAGGTAAATCCTTAAGAACTTCATTTTTCTTACGTCTTAATATAAATGGTTTAACTTCTCTTCTAAGCTTATTTAATGTTAGGTTAGTATTATCATCAAAGTCTTCACCTATTTTATATTTCTCACTAAATTTAGACTTATTTGCAAGAAAGCCTGGCATTATATAATCAAAGATACTCCATAACTCTAGAATGGAATTTTCAATAGGTGTACCTGTTAGAGCAAGTTTAACTTCACTATTTATACTCTTCACTGCCTTAGTTAACATAGCAGTTGGATTCTTAATATTTTGCGCTTCATCAATAATCATAACTTTAAAATTCATCTCTTTATAGATATCTAAATCTTCTCTTAGTAATCCATAACTAGTAATATAAACATTACTATCATAAGTCTCTAATTTCTTGTGTCTATCTTTCTTTAATCCTACAAAGATACTTATTTTAATATCATCACTAAACTTATGAAATTCATTATCCCAGTTATAAACTAAAGCAGTGGGGGTTACTATAAGTATTTTAGCATTACTATCTTCTTCTAATACCCTTCTAATAAAGATAATAGTTTGAAGACTCTTACCAAGTCCCATCTCATCGGCAAGTATACCACCTAGACCACATTTATATAGGTTATAAAGCCATTTAACTCCATCTTTTTGATATGGTCTTAGAAGATTATTTTCTTCTCTATCAAAAATAACTTTAGCATCTTTATATTCTTTAAAGTTCTTAACAAATTCATCAAATAAATTATTAGTCTTAATAAATCTATTTTTACTTCTTAAACTATCAAGATAGATTGCTCTAAACTTAGGTATTTCTCCTTTTTCATCCTCTAAGTCTAAATCTTCTTTTAACTCTTCTAACTCTTTAAGTGATGGATCTAGTAAGTCTAAGACATCACCACTTTTAAGTCTATAGTACTTCTTTTTATTTTTTAAACTTAAAAAGATATCATCTAATTCATTAGGACTTATATTATCTAGTTTAAATTCATAGTTTAAGATATTGTCACGCCCTATACTAAAAGTAGTACTTCCTTTTACCTTTTTTATTAAGCTTGTATTTTTTAATTTTTCACTGGTAAACACTTCATAAGTATCAGTTAACTCATCTAGCCCATTTTCTAAAAAATAACCTACTTCATCTATATCATAAAGTTTAAGTTCACTGTCAAAGCCATATTTAGTAATATCTAAAAAGACACTTCTTTCAAATTCTTTATCTCTAATTACATCACTATCTTTTTTATCTAGGTAATTAACTTCTATATCACCATAAGTAAATATTATTTTACATTCTATATATAACTCTAAAATATCAAAATATAACTTAACAGAAGGAGTTTTTACGATAACTAGGTCATCTACTGAATCATCAAGTTCTACTTTATCTTTAATATTAGGTATTAAATAATCTTTAACTTCCTTAAATCTATCATCAGAAAAGGTAAAACTATCTATTTCTTCTTCTAAGACATTTTTAGCAATGATACTTTCTATTTCATTTAATTTATAAATACCATTCTTATCTATTAAATATCTATAATCACTACAAAGATTAGTTAAATCTCTTAGGTTGGCATCTATATTTAAAGTATGGGTATCGTTTTCTCTAGTTACTTTAAAATTAAAAGGTAGGCCTTTAATTAAAGGTAACTCTCTATTGACAAAAGGAGCTTCTACATAAACACTATCCACTATTTCAAATAAATCATCTAAAGTATTTTTAGTAGGGATTAAATATGAGTCATAACGATAAAGTCTAGAATATGCTAGCTCTATAAAGTTTATTAATCTTCTATTTTCGCTATTAAAATAATAATCTTCATTACTATAAGTAAACTCCTTACCAAATTTAACTTCGCCACCATTACGATAACTATCTATAAAAGATTTTACTTTGTTGCCTAATGCATACATTTTAGTTGAACCTATTTTAAATCTTAATTCATAATAAGTAGAATAACCATTACTATAATACCCCATATGTCTTTCTAATTTAAGATATGGTACGATAAATGCTTCTTTTTTAATATTGTTTTTATTACTAGATACTTGCCTTATTTCATTTAAAAGATTATTAGCATAATAATCAGCAGTATCATCTTCATCTATTAAAAAGTATTCTCCTTGATATTTAACTAAAGATGCGGCAACATGTTTACAAGATGATGTAGCATTATATTGGGGACAGGTACAAGATGTATCAATTATATTGTGCTTTGTATCTGTATATACTGTAACAATATAAGACTGAAGTGTATGCTCTGATGAGACAATAAATCTATAAATTAGTTCATCATAGTCTTGTCCCATACCAACGTATTTAACTTTTCTATTATCATAGTTTAAACCTTTTTGTAAATCACTGTATGATACATATTTTAATAATTCATCTGTCATAGAAACACCGCCTTTTACATCAAAGTTTAATATAACATAGAAAAAGAAAAAAAGCTATTATTAAAGCTTAGCTTGCAGGATAAAATCGTGATTACTTAGTTTTCTGAGTAATCACGATTTTATCCTGCATCTACAATGAGCATCTTTAATATATTCGTTATATTTTTAGGACTTAATAGGAAAGTTATAGAAGTCTTTTATATACATCTATTTAAGACTTCTTACATTTGACAAGAATTTTATTGCATTAAATTCCTTTTGGCAACTAAATCATTAATTCTTTTAGTTTGTTCTTCTATCATATCATAATTATTATTTTGAACTGCAACTTCTACTGCTCCTATTGCTTGCATTATGTCATTATCTATTTGAGTTGAATCTTCTTTTAAAGTTACATTTGCATTTTTTATAGTATCATATGCCTTTTCTATTTTTTTATATATTTCTTTGTTATCTACCACTTGCATAATCAATTCAATTCTTTTAGCCATATCTGCTATTTTATTGTAATTTGTTTTATCTGTATTAGTGATGTTTTTTGAAACATTGTTGGACATTGTATTAATACATATAATGATTATAAATAAGCCTAGTAATATTATTTGAACTATTATGGATAATGTAATGTTATTTACATTTATTAATATAAATAAGGCACTTATAATAAATGTTAACACTGAATATACTGTTACTATTGGAAATCTTGCATATCCTAAGAATTTTTCACTTTCATCACCTGCTATTATTCCTGCACCCCAAAACATTATAATTGATAAATTTAAACCCGCAATATTTATCCATCTGGATATTGTATATTCCTTTATACATAAAAATACTATTACATTTAGTACTGCTAATGATATAATTCCAATTATTCCATATAAAACTTTATTATTTTTCACTAATCTTCCCTCCTTGTTCCACAAATTGGGCAAAATTTAGTTGTTTTCTCTAGTTTTGTTCCACAATTTTTACATACACTCTCTTCTATTTTAGTTCCACAGTTTCCACAAAATTTACTGGTTGCAGGAATTTTGTTACCACAGTTAGGACATTTGATAGTGGTGCTTCCAGATGTAGTTGTTGCAGACTTTGGGGCAAACCTAGATACCCTATTTTGTCCTATATTTTGTTGAGGTTGTTGTTCTTTTACTTGTTCGTTTTGCATTGGAGTAAATAATTGATTGGCTAAGTTATTAAATACTCCTGCTGAGGCTGCTCCTACACCTATTCCGGCTCCCATCGCTGCCATTCCACCAGCTCCTGGATTAGTGGCTACATCTTTTAACAATTCTTTGGCCGTTAATTTTCCCCACATATCTCCTTGAACATTTATCTCTATCTTTCCAGCATGTGCTTTAGCATATGCTTCATTAATTATTTGATAATTTGGATCGTCTTCTGGAATTGATATATCTGATATATAAAAGTTTACTAACCTTATTCCATATTCATCTAATATTTCTGATAAATCAGTTTCAACACTTTGTCCTATTGTCTCTAATTCTGTGTTCATATCCAAAACTGTATATTTGCATTCTTTCATTGTTTTAGCTATTGAAACTTTAATTTTTGACTGGAACGCAGATCTAAATTGTTCTTGAATTTGCTCTTTTGTAAAAAATTCTGTATTTCCTACTAATTTAACAAAGAATTTTTTAGAATCTTTTATTTGAATTGAATAACTTCCTCTTGCTCTTACTCCAACAGCAAATCCATATTCAGCATCTCTCATTTGAATTGGCGTATCTGTTCCCCATAGTATTTCTAATTTGTGGGCTTTATCTATAAAATATATTTTACAGTTAAATGGACTTTCTCCGCCTGTAACCATTTTTCTTAATCCATTAATGAATGGAAAATTCTCTGTATTTAAAGTATGTTTACCAGCGGTAATTGTTCCTACTACTATACCATCTTTTACAAATAGTGCTTCTTCTGATTCCATAACAATTATTTGGGAATTATTATTAAAATCTTCTTTTTCACATTTCCATACTAGTAAATCATCAAGTGGTCGGTCATTTTTTATGACACTATATAGCTCCATACCTTTTTTTTCTTCTTCACTATTTTCCTTATTACCAAATTTAAACATTAGTTTAAACCTCCTTTATTTGTTATTATTTTTCAATATTTTGTTAAAAACGTATTTTGTATAATATATAAAGTACATAGTACTAAATAAAATAAATTTATTATCTATATCTTCCAACTCTAAGACTAGTAAATTCACTAAGGTCATAAGCAAAGTCTAAATCTACTAACCCCTCTGATACAGCTTCTTTTATTTTTCTTTTATTATATTCTTTTACTTGAGTTGTATCTTCTAATATTTTCTTTAACTTTTTATATAATTCTTCATCAGTTTGAATTTTACCTTCTTTTATTCTTTGTCTAGCCATTTCTAGAGCCATATTGGAAGCAGAAATTATATTTTCTTTAGACTCATCTGGTAATAGTTCCGACTTTCTTTCTTCTAAAGATTTGTTTTTCCATAAATTTGTTTGTTCTTCTATTAATTCATTTACTTTATCTTCTATTCCAGCGGCTA
This sequence comes from uncultured Bacilli bacterium, assembly GCA_944358355.1. Taxonomy (GTDB): domain Bacteria; phylum Bacillota_I; class Bacilli_A; order RF39; family UBA660; genus Onthousia. The sequence goes on from CALVQY010000022.1 coordinate 20,784, forward strand.
TATAATCTTCAATACTTTCCTTATATACATAATTTAATTGTTTTTCTAGTTGGCTTTGCATTGCAATTTTTTCTTCTCCACTTACTCCTTTTGTTGCCTCTATAGTTACTTTCTCAACCAATTCAGACATTTTTTCATTTACTTTTTCTTTGTCTATAGTTTTTTGAACAATGTTAGACTCGCTTTCTTCTAATAACTTATTAAGTTCCTCTAATTCAGTATTTATATCTTCCAAAATATTCACCTCCTAATTTAAGCGTCCCTTTACAATTTTTAATGTTTCTAATTTCTGTAATAATCTATCGGCTTCTTGGTTTGCCACTGCTCTTACATTTTCGTCTTTAGAGTCAACTGCTAAATCACAGAATTTATTATATTTATTCCAGATTTCTTTACCTGCTGGACCAAAGTTTCGCTCAAATTCGTTGATAATAATTCCTGGTTGATTTTCAAAGTAGGCTTTATATAAATTGCCTTTGCCAACAATCCTTTCAAGTTGTTCTGCTCTTTTAGCATTAGATGAATAATCCACATTATCTTCATTATATTCATCTTGCATTGCTCTTTTCGTGTAAAACTCTGTGATTCCTTCATTTACTTGGGTATATTCTCCTGCTATTGAAATACCTCTTCTAGTGATAACGGTGTCTGCATCCAAATATACATCATTAGCTGACTTTTGATGGATATCCTCATGGATTGTAATATGTTTTATTTCATTAGCACTTTTCCCTTCTACCACAATAAAACTTTGCTTCCCGTTATTAAATCCAACTATGTTTTTAGAATATTCATACTTTGACATACTATTATAGGTTTCAGCAGCTTCTTGATAGCCCATATTTGTAACAGTATCAGATAATGGCATTTTTAATTTTTGTTTAAATCTTTTTTTATCGCTTAAATAGTCCATAACATTTTCATCTTCAAAAAAGCGATTTACTGTTTCTTGGGTATCTTTTAAATTCTCGTTACTGTCATTTATTTTTCTTGCAAGCTTTCTAGCATCTCTTTCTTCTTTACTTAAAAATATTTCATCAAAAATACCGTCATTTATTACTTGAGAATTATCTACCTTAACTTCATCTTTTGAGGTGATATCATTATCTGAATCCCATTTTACTCTTGTATCACGGGCATCCTTTTCTCTAATTCTTTCTCCATAATCCCATCGAGTTGGTTTTTTATTCAAATCTATATCGGCATCTTCTGGTCTTGGAGCAGTATCAGTCATTTCAGATAGTTTTTTTCTAAAATCCTCTTCAGGTGTAAGAATCTCATCTTTTTGTTCTTCGACATTAATTGGCATATCTTCAGGATTTTCTTTTTTCTTTCCATTAAAGAAGTCTTTAATCTTATCTTTGAAAGTCTTTTTAGTATTTGCCTGGTTTGAATCTTTTATATCTACACTATTTTTACTTATATTGTCATTATTGCTAAAACCTGTTACAAAAATTGAAGTGTCTGATATTTCTTTTGAATCAACACTAGTATTATTGACATCGCCTGCCACTTCTTCTTTAAAAAGTCGATTTTCACTAGAATTTATTTCCCGAATCCTTTCTATACCAGGATTTGTATCCGTTTCTTTAGTAGTATCTGAAAATATATCAAGGCCTTCATCTTCATTCATATTCGTTTCTTCATCAATTTCAGAAGGGGTATCCTGAGTCTCTTCTTCTTTCATATCTGTTGCTTCATTTATTTCTGAAGATGTTTCTTGAGTCTCTTCTTCTTTCATGTCTGTTGTTTCTTCTGTTTCTGAAGAGGTCTCTTGAGTCTCTTCTTCTTTCATATCTGTTGCTTCATTTATTTCAGAAGATGTTTCTTGAGTCTCTTCTTCTTTCATATCTGTTGCTTCATCAATTTCAGAAGGGGTATCCTGAGTATCTTCTTCTTTCACGTCCGTGTCTTCATCAATTTCAGAAGTTGTATCTTGAGTCTCTTCTTCTTTCATATCTGTTGCTTCATTTATTTCAGAAGATGTTTCTTGAGTCTCTTCTTCTTTCATATCTGTTGCTTCATCAATTTCAGAAGTTGTATCTTGAGTCTCTTCTTCTTTCATATCTGTTGCTTCATTTATTTCTGAAGATGTTTCTTGAGTCTCTTCTTCTTTCATGTCTGTTGTTTCTTCTGTTTCTGAAGAGGTCTCTTGAGTCTCTTCTTCTTTCATATCTGTTGCTTCATTTATTTCAGAAGATGTTTCTTGAGTCTCTTCTTCTTTCATATCTGTTGCTTCATTTATTTCAGAAGATGTTTCTTGAGTCTCTTCTTCTTTCATATCTGTTGCTTCATTTATTTCAGAAGATGTTTCTTGAGTCTCTTCTTCTTTCAT
>CALVQY010000023.1 GCA_944358355.1 uncultured Bacilli bacterium
ATTACTACATCCTTTCTTATTCTGTAGTAATAATTATATCAGATTTTCTTTGCGAAGAAATTTACTCTTTTTTGCTGTAAATTTTATTCTAAATTGGAGTTAGAGGGATATGAATTATATGATAATGAGATAAATAGTAGTGGTTTTACAAGAGATTATAGACTTGATGTTCTATTAAAGAAAGGTAGAGATTTTATTATAGTAGAGATGAATAAAGATGTATCAGAAAGAGTCTTAATCAAAAATAGAATGTATCTTTTTAACATAGCAGGCGGTGGTCTTGAAAAAGGGGAAGACTTTGTTAAGATGAAAACAGTATTAATTAACTTTAATAATAGTCTTTATAAGATAAAACCTAATGCAATTAATGTAGATTATACTTTAAGAAATGAGAAATATAATGATGTAATAGATGATATAAAAACACATAATATTTATCTTGAAAGTCTAAAAAATGTAAGATATAATGGAAGTAACGAAGAAGAAACATTTATGGCAATGATGGTAGCAGATTCGTATGAAGAGATGAGAGAAATTGCAAACGGATGTGAGGAGGCGTTATATATTGTGGATAAACTAGAAAGATTAAATGAAGATGATAAGTTTAGAACAAGTTACAATGTAGAGTTAGTTAGAAGAAAAGAGATAAACTCAGCAAGATTAGATGGTTATGATGATGGATATGATGCTGGTGCTAAAGCCGAAAAAATATCTATTGCTAAAAATTTTCTTAAAATAGGTACATCTAAAGAAGATGTAATAAAAGCAACAGGTTTAAGTGAAGAGGAGATTAATAACTTAATAGAAGAATTAAACATCTAATAATAAGGAACTAGAGAAAATATAAAATTCTCTAGTTTTTTCTTAAAAAATGGTTGACAAAAAACTTTCTTATTAATATAATGTTAATAACAGAAATATTTCTGTAATTATTTTGAATTTTCTTATTAATAAAATATTAATAAGAAGAAGGAGGTAGTTATGAATAATTTAAAGTTAATAGTTTTAGAGAATATTAAAGAATTAGGTGAAAAGGTAAATAGAGATTTAAAATTGATTAGAAAAGAAGATACTAATTATCTAATAAATGTTAAAAACACTAGATTCTCTAATGGTGAAGGTAAAGTAAAGATAGAAGATACGGTTAGAGATAAAGACATTTATATTATATCTGATGTTGGTAATTATGATATTACTTATAATATGCATGGGTTTACTCATCATATGGGACCAGATGAACATTTCGGGGATATTAAAAGAGCAATCCTTGCCTTATCTGGTTATCAAGAGAAAATTACTCTAATAATGCCATTACTATATCAAGCAAGACAACATAAAAGAAAGGGAAGAGAATCCTTAGACTGTGCTCTAGCTCTACAAGAATTAGAACATCTAGGAGTTAATCATATTATTACTTTTGATGCTCATGACCCTAATGTTTCTAACGCAATTCCGAATCTCCCTTTTGAAAACTTTTATCCAACGAATACCATTTTAGAAGATTTATTAAAGACTGAAGAATTAAAAGATATTTTAGTAATAAGTCCAGATATGGGAGCGATGGAGCGAGCAAGATATTATGCTGAGCTTTTAGATAGTGACGTAGGGGTTTTCTATAAAAGACGTGATTTATCTCGTGTAGTTAATGGTAAAAATCCTATAATTGAACATACTTATATGGGAAAAGATGTAGAAGATAAAGATGTTTTAATAGTAGATGACATGATAGCATCCGGTACCTCTATGTTAGAAGTAGGTAAAATGCTAAAAGAAAAGAAAGCTAGAAAAGTATATTTCATCGCAACATATTCCCTATTTACAGAAGGAATAGAAGCGTTTGATAAAGCATATCTTGATAATACTTTTGATAAACTCTATACTACAAATCTTTCTTATATACCAAAAGAGTTTAAAGAAAAACCTTGGTTTCATACCGTTGACTGCTCAAAGAACATCGCTGAAATAATTAATGCACTACATAATAAAGAATCTCTTAGTCCTCTATCAAATGGTAAAGAGAAAATATTAAAATTGAGAAAGAAAGTGATATAAATGAAAATAGGTATCTTTGGTGGTAGTTTTAATCCTCCTCATAAAATGCACAAGCATATTGCTATCTCTCTCATAAAAAATCATTATGTAGATAAAGTTATCTTTGTACCTACTGGTAGTAAATATAAATATAAGAATAATCTTTTAAGTGATAAAGTAAGATTAGAAATGTTAGAATTAATGTGTAAAGATAATAATAATTTAGAAGTAAGCGATTATGAGTTAAAAGAAAAGGTTGTATATACTTATGAGACATTAGATTACTTTAAAAATAAATATAAAAATGATGAGATATACTTTATCTGTGGTACTGATAATTTAAGTTATATAGATAAATGGCAAAGAGGAAAATATCTTTTATCTAATTATAAACTATTAATTATTAAAAGAAATTCATTTGAAATAACTTCCATATTAGAAAAATATAAAGATTATAAAGATAATATTATTGTTACAGATATTGAAGAAAATGAAATATCTTCTACTAAAATTAGAGAAATGATATATAATAATAAAAGAGCTGAAACTTATTTAGATAAAGATGTTTCAGATTATATAACAAGAAATAAGTTATATATAAAATAAAGAAGGTTGATGTAATATGATAAGAAAAATAGAAATTAATCCCGATTGGTTTTATCATCAAATTCGTTTTGAATACCTACCTCTTATTTTAAAAGATAATGCCATCCTTTCAAAACGAATGCAAGGTTATGATAAAGTAACTTCAAACATTTGGAATGGCCTAGATTATATTTCACTAGCTAAAAAAGATACTAGTTATATATGGAAAAGTTCTTATAAAAGATTTATTTCTCCTTCTTATGCTTTTATCTTTAATGAAATTGAAGCATTAGAAACAGAATATGTTGAAGAACCTTGTGAATATAGAAAGCATCTATCCAAATTATCCAGTGATAAACGCTATTCAGTATATGAAGATGAATATCAAATTAAAAATAAAATTAGTCTTGATAAAGTTATTGGTATAAAAATACCAAATACTGATATTAATCGTTATCCTAGAGAATTTTATAATAAAAAAGACTGTGCTATAAATGAATTTTTAAATATATTAGATGGTAAAATGATGGAAGTACCATTTATAGATGTAGATAAAAAGCTACAAATAGATAAGAAAGATATAAAAAAATATATATTAGAAAGGTAAGATGATATTATGAACTTTAAAGAAATTATCCATATTTTACAATTAGGACAAAAAACAATTGCGACAATGGAAAGTTGTACTGGTGGTGGAGTAGTTAATGCTATTACTAATTGTGAAGGTGCAAGTGAAGTCTTAAAATACAGTGCTGTAACTTATTCTAATGAATATAAAGTTAAAATGGGAGTACCTAAAGAAGTTATAGATAAATATACTGTCTATAGTATGGAAACAGCAATAGAGATGAGTAAAGCAATTAGTAGTTTTGCAGAGAGTAATTATGGTATAGGAATAACAGGTAAACTTAATAAGAGTGACCCTAATAATCCTACAGGTGATGATAATACTGTATATATTTGTATCTATGATAGAGATAATAATAAATTTTATAAAGAAAAGATGATTGTTAATAAAGAAAGTAGAGCCTTAAATAAAGAACATATTATTGAAAAGATTATAACAATGTTACTAGATATAATTAAGTAGTAAGATTATTGGGAGATTCGTATGGAAGATTTTGTTGATTTAAATGGTGAGATTATTCCGTGTAGCAGTGAGTTTTTAGATTATCTACAAGAAAATATACCTCTTTTAGAAGTTTATCTTGCTACTTTAAAATACCCTTTTTCTAAAGATGAAGATTATTGTATTAAGTATAATTCTCATAAGGTAGAAGTTAATGATATTGATTCAGATTTACATGGAGAAATATATAGTGAAAAAAGTTTTAAAAATTCATATAGGATATATGGTGATAGAATATTCTACTTTAATATTTGTCCATTTCATGTAAATAGTACTGATAATTATGCATTTATGATTGATGATAAAAGAAATTTGTTTTATTGCTATGGATGTGAAACTAATGGTAGTGCTTTTGAGTTTATTAGAGAAATTTATAGATTAAATGATTTAGAGACTGTAAAAGTTTTAAGTACCTTATTATATTTTAAAAAAGGAGAATTAGATGAATTTTGTGTTAAAAATTTAGAAAGTTTAGGTATTCCAAATAAGTTAAGCTATATAGAAAAAGAAGTTTCTCTTAACTTAGTTAAGAAGTATACTGATTACGAAAAACTAATAAAAGAAGCTGACAAAAAAAGGCGACAACTATTAGAGAGAATAGATCAATATGTAGAAAAATTATATGTAAGTGGCAGGTTAGATATAATAATGGAATATTTCGATGATAATTTTATAGATAGAAATATAGAAGAAAAAATTAGGAAAATGGCAAATAGAATATGTGTAAGTAAAAACTTATTTGAAGAAAGAGTAAAACTATATAAAAAATAACTTAAATTTGTGTTATAATCAAATTATAAAAAAGAGGTGTGGTATGGAAAAAGTTTATAATAGTGAAGAAGAATTCTTAAAAGATTACAATGCAAAAGATTTTGATCAATTATCAATGACAGCAGATATCCTTTTAATTAGTGTATCTAGTGAAAAAACAAATAATTACCGTAAAAACAGTAAAAAGATGATGAGCATTCTTTTAGTAAAACGAAATGATTATCCTTTTAAAGGAAAATGGTGCTTACCTGGAGGCTTTCTAAATCCTAAAACAGAAACATTAGAAAGCTGTGCTAAAAGGGTATTAAAAAGAGAAACTAATCTATCTAATATCTATTTAGAACAACTATATACATATGATGCTTTAGATAGGGATCCAAGGACAAGAGTAGTATCAACTTCATATATTGCTTTAGTTGATAAAAATAGGCTAACCGAAATGATTAATCCTAATGCTTGTTGGTTTGATGTTATTCTAATAGAAGAAAAAGATAATATTGTAGATATTTCTCTTACTAATGGAAAAGAGATTATAAATTTATCAATAAAAAAGACTTTAAGAGAAAAAACTACTGATAGATATAGTTTTAAGGCAAGAAAAAATGTTTTAGCTTTTGATCATGATTTAGTAGTATTAGCAGGTCTTGAAAGATTAAAGAATAAAGTAAATTATACTGATATAGTCTTTAATATGATGCCAGAGTATTTCACTTTAGGAGAACTACAACAGGTCTATGAAGTAATACTTAACAAGAAGTTATTAGATCCTGCCTTTAGAAGAATTATTAAAGATAAAGTAGAAAAAACTGATAAAATGACGTCAGGTGAAGGCCATAGACCATCAGTATTATTTAAATATAGGAAGAGAAATGATTAAGATAAATAGAATCATATTATTTGTAAATGATAACTTAAAGTCAAAAAAGATCTCTGATATTGTTAAATCTAAATTAAAAGAAAAAGGTTTTAAAATAGTTGCCAAAAACTATGATTTAGGCATTGCTATTGGTGGAGATGGAGCCTTTCTAAGAATGATTAAAGCAAGTGATTTTGATAGTAAATGTTACTATATTGGTATAAATACAGGAACACTTGGTTTTGCCATGGAACTTAGTTTTGATGATATAGATAACTTTATCGAAAAGCTTACTTTAGGAGAGTTAAAATGTGAAAAAATAGGTATTGGAGAAATAGAAATATCAACTAAAGAAAGTACATTTAAACACTTTACTTTAAATGAAATTGTTTTAAGAGAACAAGATCTTAACACTGCTAAATTTAAAGTATTAATAAATGATGAACTATTAGAAAACTATGTCGGTGATGGATTATTAATCTCAACATCATTTGGTTCAACTGCCTACAACCTTAGTTTTGGAGGTTCAATCGTCTATAATACTTTTCATACCTTACAACTTACACCTATCGCTCCCTTAAATTCTAAAAGTTATCGAAATTTACTTAACTCTTTGATTGTTCCAGGAAATAAAACTATTTCTATAAGACCAGAAGTAATTAGTAAAAATATTCTAGTTAGTATTGATGGGGATAACTATAAATACGATAATGTTATAAGTATAGATACTTATATAGAAAATAAAGAAATTAATATTCTAAGGATGAAAGATTATGATATGATTAAGAAAATTAATGAAAAATTCTTAAAATAGGTCTATTAATATAAAAAATACATAATATTTATTAGAAAAAATATTTACAATAATTGACAAGAAAATAACAATAGTGTAAAATTATATATGCAATTACAAATTAATTGCATATCATGGGTCTATAGCCAAGTGGTAAGGCACAGGACTGCAACTCCTCGATCGTTGGTTCAAATCCGACTAGGCCCTCCAAATTGCAAGATAAGAGCGAAAAGCTCTTTTTCTTTTTCTAAAAAATGACTATAATAATTATAGGAGTGATACTATGATGCCTTATGGATATGATAAACCTATAACTTCTTTTGGTAGGGAATTTATAACTACTGCCAATCCTAGTAAAAACTTTATCAAAAGAGTAGAAAGAAATTTACCGGTCAATAGTAATGATAGTTCTATAGCTTTAAAACTTTATAATAATCTTAATAGTTGTTTAGTATATAACGAAGAGTTTGTCGCTTTTAATCAAGATATAAGTATTGATTTTATGAGTAAAATTTATAACAAGCAGCTTAATGAATTTAATATGCAAGATAATGATGCCATCTGTAAAAGCTGGGCTGAGTTGTTTTCATATTTCTTAACAAGGCACAATATTGAAAATGTTATTAATGATATGTCTTTTCATAGATATGTAATCTTTAAAGCTGATGGCTATGTTTATAAAGCAGATGCAACAGAATTAAAGGAAAGCTATACTAAAATGGATGATTTAACAAGAGCAAAACTACAATTAAAACCCGAGGGATTAACGGCATTAATTCAAACAGCAAATGGTGTAGAATATGTGAATATCTATGATTTAGGCTTACCTTTAGATGAAAGTGTAGAGTTAACATTTGATAATTTCCAAAATAAAACTAATATGCTGATTAATAAATTAAAAGAAGAAACAAACTTTGGAAAAAAGTATTATGAAGATGATATAGAAGAAAAATTTAATCTTATAAATGAATTATTACAAAAAGAAACTCTAGACTCATTAGCAGGAATTCAATATATTAATAATCTAATAAGGATGTTTTTCTCTACTGATGAGCTAAAACATTTTACTTATAACTACTATAAAGAAAAAGAAGGAAATAGATATGGAATCGTTGAAGTTATAAATTATAATGAAAATGCTAAAGCTAAAGAAACAGACTTTGACTATGAAAATTTTGAAGGTATTAATTTTATTTATAGAGGAAAGGGACTAGAAGAATACAGTAAAAGAAAAACTAGAAAAATTAAAGAAGTTTCAGATAAAATAGATGAAGAAATTATAGAGAGGAATAGATAATATGCAAGAGTTAAAAGATTTAGTTGCTAAAGAAATTGCCTTATATGAAAAAACTGGCTGTCAAAATGATATATATAAATTAAAAAAATTAAAAATAATAGAAGAGATATTTGAAGATGAAGGTTGCTTTTTTAAGATGAAAAGAGAAGATGCTTTGCATATTTTAGAAGAACTAGGCATAAATAATTATGAAGACTACTATAAAAAACTAATAAATTATAGCAAATTTCAAAAAAATATCGAAAATTTTAATATTTAAGTAAATTTTTGCTTGATACTTTAGAAAATTATGGTACAATATATATGTATCTTGAATGCGGATGTAGTTTAGTGGTTAGAATATGGCCTTGCCAAGGCTGTGACGGGGATTCGATTTCCCTCATCCGCTCCAATTTATTTTTTTAAGTAATACTTGACTGTTTGGCAGAAAAGTGCTAATATACACATAGCTTGAATGTCAATGCGCTCGTAGCTCAGTTGGATAGAGCGTTTGGCTACGAACCAAAAGGTCAGGGGTTCGAATCCCTTCGAGCGCACCATGTTATCGGGAAGTGGCTCAACTTGGTAGAGCACTTGGTTTGGGACCAAGGGGTTGCAGGTTCAAATCCTGTCTTCCCGACCATTTATTTTGATTATTAAAGAACTGTTAAGGATCTTTATTTATCTCTTAACAGTTCTTTTTTTTGTTAATATAGTAGTTTCTTTTGGCAATAAATTATTCATAATCTCTTCTTCTAGTTTAAACATTTTATCTAAACTATCTACCCATCTTATAATCTTTGTCCCATGATTTATTTCTATGAGAATACCATATACTATATCTTTAAAAACAGTCATTTCATTTGTATCATCATCTATATAATAATAATTATAATTTTTTAAAACATTATTAATATTTATCATTTTACCATCTTGATTTTTTGCATATAATGTATTTAATTTCTTTATACTTTTACTCTTTAAATCACACATATATTGATTGTTATTTTGGTGATAAAAAAGATAGTCTTTTATTTTATCATATTTAGATGTTTCTACTTCCATTATTTTTTTTGCTTCTTTTGTATATATTCCAACTTTACTTTCATTTTCTAAAATTACAGTATTATCTCTTTCATCAAGCCAAACTTTATCTACTGTTAAATCAGTAATATTTTTTTTATTAATTCTTGCATAGTTTCCATCTTTTGTTATTATTTTAAAAATAGCTGGTCTTATTTCTTCTATATTTTCTGCTCTCACACCTTCTTTAAAATCCATATCATATTCTTTTTTGGGCACATCATAAATTGCACAGGTTCCATTTGCATTTTTTAAAAATAATGTTGTTTCAGATATTATTTTTATAAATACAACTTCTTCTTGATAAGGATAAACTATATCATATTCAGTATTTATTACTCCATATTTTCCATCTTTATATATAATTGCTAAACCAAATTTATATTCTGACATAGCATCCCAATTTTTAGTAGTAATTAATGGTGAACTTTTATGGCTTTCTATATCTTTATAGCATTCTACACTTTTTTGTAATTTATCATAATTTTTATAATAAATGTTTTTAGATACTTCATCAAAATATAAACCTTCACCAATAGGAAAAACATTATTAGACAGATGATTTTGAGAACAATAATAATTAGCTCGATAATTAGATTCCTCCCAACAACTATCATATGGACATAAATATATTCTTTCATTTCGTTCACAATCACGTAAAACTGTTCCTGTATCAATATCTATTATTTTATATTTAGGGGATATTCTATCATCATCGACTGCTATTACTAGTAAATTATTAAGCTTATGCAAAACACTATCTATATAAAATTCATTCGATTTTTTATATGTTTCTAATATTTCATCATCTAATTCTCTTGGTATAATTCTTTCCACTTTCATTTTCTCCACTCCCTTTAATTTCTTGTAATATACTAAATACATCTTTATTAATAATGGCTATAGTTTCTTCTAATAGTCTTTGATAATTATATTCTCCTAAGAAAGTTTTTATAAAAAGTCTATATTGTTTTAACCATGGTTCTGTTATTTTTTCATTATAATCCACTACTGTATTTCTTATATAGTAATCTATATATCTTATAGTCTCTGTAATTTCAATTGGATATTTACTTATAGCAGGTCTTGCCACTTCGTAAGTATAATTTTTTTCTGCATATTCAGGTATTAAAATTGTCTGATTTTTTATTTCTGGACCCGTTTTTAAAAATAATATTTTTAATTTTAATAAATTCTTTAACATTTCTTTATTATTAGGCATTTCTATTATCTTTTTTAACAAGTCTATTTGATCTAGAAAAATGTGTTCTGTTTCTTTAAGATACCATATATTCCAATTACATATATCTCCTTGAAATGTATTATACTCATCTAAATCTTCATCTTCTAAGATATTAATGCCATAAGCATCAAATAATTTTTTTAAATATTCGTTTTTATTATTATTTTCTTTTTCTTTAAAGCTATATTTTTTATTATAATGATGTTGATATATTTCCTGAAAATATTTTCTAGATATATAAAAATCAAAATCAGCATCTATATGATCATTTATACTTACTCTAATATCTTTGAGGTTTTGAAAATAATTATTTTGCATTTTGTCATTTTGAATTTTTTTATCATCTAAATATGTTAAAAGTTTTATTTCTTCAATTAATTTTTGCTCTTCTTTAATATAGTATCCATAAGTATCATCACCAGCATAATCTTCTATATTTGATGCAATCAAACTAGATAAAGGTTTTATATATTCTAATATTATTTCTTGAATTTCTTCATCACAATTATTTAAAAGTTCTAGATATGGTTCATAATATTCTTCATTTTTTGTCATATCAAATATTGTTTTAATTTTATCCAGGCTAACATTTTTATACTGCTGTTCTAAGTCTTTGATATTTTTTTTAAATAGTTTATTTTCTTTAGTCATATAGAAAGTTTTTATTGTTATTGGTATTCTGGGATTAATCATCTTTTTAATTTTTTCAATTATTTCATTAGATATTACTTCTGTAAATCTAATTCCCATTTCATCTTCTCTTGTTGTTATGGGTGCATTAATAGTTGGAACTTCTTTACCATAGTTTTCTACAATGTCATAGTAGTTTAAGGCAAGAGTTAATTCCTCTAATTCTGTTAACTTATACTCATTAGAAATTTTTTCTACTACCTTATATGCCATATTTGGATAAGAAAAATTATCTGTTGGATATGGCAATAATTCTAAATACTTAGCATATTTCATTAATCTTTTCATCATATCTCTCCTTCTAATAATATTATTATTCTAATTCTTCCATAAGTAAAATGCTTATTTTCTATCATATCCATGCATTTTAGTTATTGATATGTTATAATTAATTTAGGTGATGTTATGTTTTCAGAAATTAATCTTAATTTATTAAAATATTTCTATGAAGTTGTATCTGTTAAGAACATAACCAAAGCTAGTCAAAATTTATTAATGTCTCAGCCTGCACTTTCTAGAGCAATTAAGGAGTTAGAACAAGAATTGGGAACTAAACTGTTAGAGAGAGGAAAGTTTGGTGTTTATCCTACTTTAGAAGGAGAACTTTTATATCAACATTTAGATACTATTTTTAAAGATTTTAGTTCTTTTTTAAATACCCTAGATACTGTTAAAACTTCTGGTGGTAATCTTTATATAGGATCTACTACCACTAATTTCTTACCTTATATCGAAAAGAGCTTAAATTATTTTAGAAATATATATCCTAATATTAAAATACATATTACACTAGAAAGTATTCCTGTTTTAGAAGAGCAAGCTCGACTTGGTAAACTTGATATTCTAATAAAAAATGATTATGAATATATGGAATTTTTTGAAAAAAAATTTTCTTTTGAAATTGAAGATGTTTTTGTAGCTTCAAAAAAAACTTTCCCAGAACTAAGTGAAAAAATTTTCTCTTTACCAGAACTTTTAAATTATCCTTTTGTATTATTAAGTTCTATTACCCATGGAAGAAGAAACTTTGATAATTACTTACGTTCACAAAATATTAAATTTAAACCAGATTATGAGTTTAACAGCTATAGTTTATGCAATGAATTAATAAAAGAAGGATTTGGCATTGGTATAGGAAATCCAATTCATTATCAATCAGATGATTTTATTATTATTTCTACTGATTTTAAAATACCTAGTAGAAGTTTTGATATCGGTTATATAAGTACATCGAAAAATAAATTTATTAAAGAATTTTTTGAAATATTGGAAAATAATAATTTTGACTATTAACTTTCTTTATCATATTTCTAAAATTAAAAAGTTTTTATTTTAGGCAAAACAAAAAACCACTAGATATGCTAGCGGAAATTTATTTAGACTTCTATCCTTTTTCTACTTGAAAATTATTATTTAAAACAGCATATCCCTGTGGAAAATAATTCATAACTGTCCAAAATGAAACACCACCTAGATTATATTTCGTTACAAGGTCTAACTTAGCTTTAATACTTCTAGCATCTTCAAACCAAACAATATGTAAAGCCCCGTTTTCATCCTTATAATAGAAATATGGAGCTTTTGCAACAGGATCAAACTGTATTTCAACACCTTTTTCAGCAGCAATGGCAACAGCATTAGTATTAGAGATTGATTTAGCAGGTCTTCCTTGTTCATAAGGTAAAGTAAAGTCATAACCATAGTTAGGAATACCCATTAATATCTTTTTACTAGGTATTGCTGTAACTGCATATTGTATTACTCGCTCTACTTGATTAAGCGGTGCCACTGCCATAGGAGGACCATAAGTATAACCCCATTCATAAGTCATTAAAATAACATAATCAGCTAAACGTCCATGTGTAGCATAATCATGAGCTTCATACAAAGTCCCAACTTGATTCTCTCGAACTTTAGGAGCAAGTGCAGTTGTTATGATAAACTCCTCTTCACGTAGTCTAGTTACAACCTTTTCTAAAAAGGCATTATATAATTCTTTATCCATTGGATAGACATATTCAAAATCAATATCTACTCCAGCATAGCCTTTATTTCTCAAAGTTGTTATTAAATTATTAATTAATATATCTTGAACATTCTCATTCGCTAATATATCATGGGCAAGATCACTTTCAAATCTACCCGAACTACCTATATTAGTCATAACTAACATAGGAAGAGTATTATTATCTTTAGCAGCCTTTATAACTCTACTATCATTAATAGGAACAAGATTTCCTTCACTAGTAACTTGGTGACTAAAAATACTAATAAAAGTTAAATTAGGTAAAGTTAAAGCCAAGGTAGTATCACTAATAGTTGGATAAGCATAACCATTTACTAAAATATTAGGCAATACGGTAGTAGGAATTACTAAAGCTTGTCCAATCATTAACCTGTTAATATTTGATAAACCATTAATATCGGTTATATCTCTTACACTCACTCCAAATTTTCTTGCAATACCATAAAGTGTATCACCACGTTGTACTGTATAAATAGTCAAAGTATCAACTCCTTACACTTTAAGTATATGAGAAAAAATTAATTTATTATCATTTTATTCTTGTACTATTTCTTTTAGCTTTTAACCTTTTAGTAGATTTTATATGATTCCCAATAATATCAGATACATCTAATATAGAAATAAATGCACTCTCATCCATCTCTTCTGCTATTTTTCTGAGTTCAAAGACTTCCATTCTTGTTAAGACACAATACATAACTTCTTTTTCTCCAGATAAAAGTCCTTTACCATTAATTCTTGTAACAGTTCTACCCAATCTTTTATATATCTCATTAGCCATATCAGTACCTTTTTCTGTAACAATTAAAGCAGCTTTCGCTTGCTCTAATCCTTCAGAAACTAAATCAATTACTTTATAAGTTATAAAATAAGTCAAAACAGAGTATAAAGCTCTATCGATTCCGAAAGTTAAAGCTGCTATACCATAAATAAAAAAGTTAAAAATCATAACAATCTGTCCTACAGAAAGAGAAGTCTTTTTACTTATAACAAGTGCTACAGATTCAGTACCATCAATACATGCTCCGAGTCTTATAATTAAGCCAACTCCAATTCCAAGTAAGACACCACCAAAGACAGTAGCAAGTAATATTTCATCTGTTACCTCATGAAAAGACTCAAAAAAATCAAGAGAAATAGAGAATATCAACATACTAAAAATAGTTCTTACTAAAAATCTTTTTCCTAAATTACGATATCCTATATAGACAAAAGGAATATTTATAAGTATAACTAAAATACTAATAGGTATAGAAAAGACTTTAGAAACGATAATAGATATACCAGTAACTCCTCCATCTAAAATGTTATTAGGAATTAAAAAAGTATCTAATGAATATGATGCTAGAATAACTCCCAACATAATTAATAAATAAGATAATATTGTTTTAATATAATTGTTTTTAATTTTTACCATTATAATAACCTCCTATATCATTATACATGAAATTTAATATATTTTTTGTGTTTTTATGAAAAAGAATATATAATTAACTTATAAATATTATAATGGATGTGAGAAAATGGATGAGTTAGTAATAAAAAAATATAGCGATGTTTATTTTGAAGAAGTTGTTAAATTATTAAAAAGTATTTTTGATATAAATAATAATATAGATTTAATTGAAGATAATGCTAATAGTTTTAGTATCATTGCAACTATAGATGAGAAAGTAGTAGGACATATTAGAGTTGATAAATTAAAAAATATTGGTAAAAACTGCTATTACTATTATTTGAACTATATATGTGTTGATAGTAATTATCAAAATAAAAATATAGGTACAGCCTTATTAAATTATATTTTTGAATATGCTAAAGGCGATAATATAAAATATATAGAATTAACTTCAAATAAGAAAAGAGAAGTTGCTAATCATTTATATTTAAAGGCGGGATTTGTTATTAGAGATACTAATGTATTTAAAAAAGATATTTAAAGGAGAAAGCATGAAAGAAGAATTAAAAAGAGAAATAATAAAGGAAATAAAAGAAGAACTTTTTAAAGAAAAGAAAGTTTATATTGAACTATGTAGAGAAGATGTAAAATTACCAGCCTATGCTAATATTAATGATGCAGGAATGGATATAAGAGCTGCTATAGATGTAGAAATTAAAGAAGGAGAAACTAAATTAATTCCTACAGGAATAATTTTAGCCATACCTGAAGGCTATGAAGTACAAGTAAGACCTAGAAGTGGTATTTCTTTAAATACTCCCCTTAGAATAGCTAATACTCCAGGTACTATTGATAGTAACTATCGTGATGAAATAGGAATAATTATGACTAATACATCTAATATTAGTCATAAAAATGATAAACTTTATTTAATTACAGAAAAGGGAAATAAGAATGGAATCTATAAAATAAACAAAGGTGATAGAATTGCCCAAATAGTACTATGCAAATGTGAAAAAATTGTATTTGAACAAGTAGATAGGGGTAAAATAGAAAATATAGGTATAAATAGAGGTGGAGGCTTTGGCCATACAGGTATAAAATAATTATTATAGGAGGTAAAACATGAATGAAGATGATATTAGAAATAAAGTTTTAAAGTGTTTTTCTTGTGTTAAAAGTCCTTGCCAAAAAGGCTGCCCTTTAAATAATGATATCAAAGGATTCATAAAATTAACAAAAGAAGAAAAATATAAAGAAGCATTTCTTTTATTATCAGAAACTACAGTCCTACCTTCAGTCTGTGGAAGAGTTTGCCCCCATAGTAAGCAATGTGAGGGTAAGTGTGTAAGAGGGATAATTAAAGATAGTCGTGCTGTTGAAATTGGTAAGATAGAAGCTTTTATCGGTGATATGGCTTTAAAAAATGATTGGACTATTAATAGTTTGCCTCTAAAAAATAAAAAAGTTGCAGTTGTAGGAGGAGGACCTAGTGGCTTAACCTGTGCAGCATTCTTGAGAAAAAATGGTTATAATGTAACAATCTATGAAAAGCATAATTATTTAGGTGGTCTTTTATATCATGGGATACCTCAGTTTAGGCTGGGAAAAAAATTATTAAGAAAAGTAATTGATAAGATTTTAGAGTTAGGTATAGATGTTAGGTTAAATCAAAGTATAGGGAAAGACTTTAGTTTAGAGGATTTAGAGAATGAATATGATGCAGTATTTTTAGGTTTTGGAGCGAATCTTTCTAGTAAGATGAATATACCTGGAGAAGATTTGAAAGGCGTATATGGAGGAAATGAGTTATTAGAAAATAATAATCATCCTGATTATGAAGGTAAAGTTGTTGTAGTAAGTGGTGGTGGCGATGTAGCCATGGATGTTGCTCGTACTATAAAAAGAAAAAATGCTAAAAAAGTTTATGTTATTTATAGAAGGAGTGAAAAAGAATCTCCTGCTGAAGAAAATGAAATTAGGAAAGCTAAAGAAGAAGGAGTAGAGTTCTTATTTAAAAATAATATTCTTGGTATTTATGGTAATGATAGAGTGGAGAAAGTAGAAGTAATAAAGACAGAACTTGTAAAAAAAGAAGGTGATGATAGATTATCGCCAGTTAATATAGAAAAATCTAATTATTATCTTTCTTGTGACTATGTAGTTATGGCCATAGGAAGTCATCCGGAAAGTAGTATTGTTAATAGTTTAGGTTTAGTTCTTGATAAAAGAGGTAGAATATTAATAGATAAAGATGGACATACTTCAAAAGAAAAAGTATTTGCAGGTGGAGATTTAGCTGGGACTAAAAGTACAGTTGCTTTTGCCTCACGTGCAGGAAGAGATGCAGCTTATGCCATTATGAAATATTTAGAAAATAGCGTATAAAACATTTGACTATAGTGTACTCTAATATTGTATATTTATTTTTGAAAGGAGAGTTTAAATGAATAGAAAAATAGTCTATGGCTTATTTGCTGTACTAATCATTGCCATTGTCGTAGTTTTGGGGTATTCAATTTTAAGTAATAATAATGAAAGTGATAATGTAAATAATAATACTAATAATAATAGTAATAATAACTCTACTACTGATGAGAATATTACTGATGATAATATTGGTAGTGGGACAGGTAAAACTTTAGTCGTTTATTATTCTGCTACTGGAAATACAGAGGAAGTTGCTAACAAACTTGCTGAAAATTTAAATGCCGATATATTTGAGATTATTCCAAGTGACCCTTATACAGATGAAGATTTAGACTGGAATAATGATAATTCAAGAGTATCAAGAGAACATGAAGATGAAACCCTAAGAAATGTAAAACTTGAAACTACTACCGTTCCTAATTGGGATACATATGATACTGTTTTAATAGGTTATCCTATTTGGTGGGGTATAGCAGCTTGGCCAGTAAATTCTTTTGTAGAAGCGAATGATTTTACTGGTAAGACGGTTATTCCATTTTGTACTTCCTCATCATCTGGAATAGGAAATAGTGCAGATATACTTGAAGATTTAACTAAAACTGGGACTTGGCAGGAAGGCATTCGTTTTGGAACTAACCCAAGTGATGATGATATCACGGATTTTATTAATAGTATAAGTTAAGATAGGTTGTTATGAAGAAAGGTGTAATTGCAGGAATAGTTTTAGATGAAAGTTATACTCCTGATGAGATAGATGAAGTAAAGGTCACTCCTAATGCCGTTATTATGGATTATTCTTTCTATGAAAGACTTTATTTGGATAACAAAAGAAGAAGTTTATTATATCATGAGAAAACACTTAAAAGATGATATATCATCATTACATATATCTTTGTTAACATTACAACCTATGGCACATAATCTTAATTATAATCCTAAATATGAACCTTGTAGAAATCAAGTTCAAGTAAAATGGTATAATATATCTGATAATATTATAGAAGTAATGGCTTTTTATAGGAATAAAAAGTATCTTTCTTCCAAGCTAACTACGGGAGATAATAAAAAAAGAACTTAGTACATAGCTAAGCTCTTTTTAGTTATCAATTGGAGCGATTGATAAGAGGGTTTTAAACCGTTTATCAAAAAAATATCCCTCACTCGTTAAATAAATTATATGATAAAATTTAATATAAATCAATGACCACATAGTTTTTTAATGTAAAATATAGTATAATTTAGTTAATTGTGGGAGGTTGTTATGGTCGATATTAATAAAATTAAAGAAAAGATAGATTCTCTTTCAAAAGAAATTGGTAGTTTGAATATTGATAGCATTTTTATAGAACAAGATGGTAAATTAGATAAAGTATTTTATAAAAATGAACAATTACACGAATTAAGAAGCTGTTCTAAAGTATTGGTTGCTATGGCTATCGGTATTGTAATAGAAGATAAAATGTTAGTAAATGGGATTTCTCTATCATTAAATACTAAAATATTTCCTTCAATAAAAAAAATAGTAAAGATTAAAAATAAAAATAATTTATTAAAAATTCAAAAATGGACAATTAAAAATTTATTAACCCATACTACAGGTTATGAAAGTCAAATGATGTCAGAAAGATATATCGAAGACGTTGATAAAAATGAATTGTTAGATTATGCTTTAAACTATGATATTCCGTTTGATGTGGGAACAAGGTTTGCTTACAACAATGTAGAACCTTTTGTTTTATCTATATTTTTCCAAGAAACATTTGGAATTAATTTAAAAGATTATATAAATGAAAAAATATTTAAAAAATTAAATATTGAAGAATTCAAATGGGATAATTATGGAAAATATTGTCCGGCAGCTACAGGATTATATTTAAAGCATTCAGATTTTCACAAAATAGGACAACTTTTATTAAATAATGGAAGATATGATGGGAAGCAAATCATTCCAGAAAACTGGATGGTAGAGATGACTTCTATGCAATTAAAAACTCCGTCTGCATATAAACCAGAAAGAGTCTTTCCTAAAATGGGTGTTGGATATTATACTTTTATTTCAAGGGACAATTATATATTTAGAGATGGTTCAAATGGACAATATATTATATTAAATAAAGACAAGAATCTTTTGATAACTATAATGGCAATTGAAAAAATATGAAAAATGTTACAGAAATTTTTAGAAACTTAAATTAGTAATGCAGGTGGGATTAATGGATAAAATTATATGTGGAGAATTAGAATTTAATAATAATAAATATTATTTTAATTTTAGAAATAATATTCTTGTAATTCAGCCAGAGAAAATGGAAGATTATAGTAAATGGTGGTTTAGTTTTCTTGGAAAAGAAATGAGTATGGATAAAAGAGTTAACGTTGAAGGTGAAACAAACGAGGGAAAATATATTTGCTTTGTAGATGTAAAATTCTCTCAATTAGGAAGAGGAAATCTACAAGCATTTGTTCCGGCATATGTTTTGGGAGATGGAAATTCTGTTAGTCCTTTGCCAAAATGTATTAATATAGAAAAAATGAGTTTAGAGGGGAAAAGTTTAGATAAATTTTGCTATCCTAAGCGTATAATAAGACATAATAATTTTTGTGAAGAAAAGACAATAAAATTAGAATTAGATTATAACCAATTTAAAAACAAAAAAATCACTATTAACAAAGATGTTTTTGAATATTGTATCTATTGGAATATGCCACATAGCTCAGATATTAACAATGTATTAAATGTAAAAACAATATTAACTGTTACTTTTAATAAACCTAAGAATATTAATGAAATAGTTGATTATTACAGAAATGTTGAAAAATTTTTTTGTTTTTTAAATAATAGAAGGATTGTTAGATTTTCTAATATAAAATTAAAAAAGAAAGAACCTGTAATTTATGGATCTGAGAATAATATAAAAGATATGGAATTTCAGTTTACTTTATATATTACAGAGCCTCAAGAGGAGATTGATATATTAGATGATTTAAATTGTATAAGATTGGATGATGTAAATGAAAAATATTCAAAACTTTATAAAAATATAATTCATAAGGATTTTTTAATACATTATTATCCACTTAACAAAAAAGAGGATTTACTGGTTGACAATGATAAATATACACAAGTGTCTTCAGCATTTGAATCTGAATTTAGAAAACTATTTCCAGATTTTAAATCTTCTATAAACGAAGAATACAAGGAAATTAAAAATGGAATTTTAAAACATGTGTCCAATAAAAAAAATAAATTAAAAAGAAATAAAAGAGGATTAGGTAAAAAACAAATTAGAACAATGTTAAAATACTGTGAATATTTTTCTAAGATAGTATCTAATGTAGATGGTACTTTAGAAGAAAAGATAACTTTTTCATACGATAGATATCAATCTATCTTAGAAAAAAGAAGGAAACAACTATTAAATACTTATCACATAAATAGTATCAAGAATACAATTTTAGCCAAAAGCTTTTCTGAACGAAGAAATAAAATTTCTCATGGAAAATCTACAGGAAATTTTAATGAATTAGAAATAATTTCTTATATTTTGTTAAGAATGTGTATATATTGTTTAACCTTGGAAAGATGTAAATTTTCTTTTGATGAAATTGACAACATGGTTAATAAACTATTTTAAATTTGATATTGATTTAAAATAATAGAATCAAAATATAGTTTTATGGTAAAATATAATTGATTAAGGGAGGAATTTGTAATGGCAGTTAAAATAACTTATTTTGTACATGGAACAACTACAGATAATTTAGAACACAAATCTACTGGATGGTTACCGGGAGAATTATCACAAAAAGGAATAGATCAAAGTATCTTTTTAAAAGAACAAGTAGATATCAATCAATTTGATGTTGTATTCTGTTCTGATTTACAACGAGCAATTGATTCAGCTAAATATACTTTTGAAGGTGCAAAAGAAATTATTCAAGATGAAAGATTAAGAGAATGCAACTATGGTGATTTTAATGGACAAGCTAGTAGCTTAGTAAAATATGAAGAGCACATCACAAAAAAATTTCCAAATGGAGAATGTATGCTAGATGTTGAAAAGAGAATTAGAAATTTTAGTGCTTATCTTTTAGAAAATTATAGTGGTAAACATATTGCAATCGTTGCTCACAAAGCTCCTCAACTTGCTTTTCAAGTTTTAACTCAAGGAAAAACTTGGGAGGAAGCTATTGACCAAGATTGGCGTAAAACTAAATCTTGGCAGCCTGGTTGGGAATATATAATAAACGACTAATATGTATATAATATGCATTCTAATTGATTATGTCAATTTGCAAGTGTGTTTCTAAATTGTCAAAATTTAGTATCTAATGACTACGACTAATTAAAAATATCGTAGTCTTTTTCTAATGATTTAGTTTGGTTATCATGAATGATTTGGATGTTAGTATCTTTTGTTATATCTTTAATATCAATCGAATCATAGATTTTATTGTCATAACAATCTTTTAATATATCAATGATTTTTTTTTTTGACTATTGGTTTTTGATAACAATAATTCTCTAAAAAATGATTTAAGTTTTTGAAAAATTTCGTATATAAACTTTCTTAAATTACTATATAATTCTTTTAGATTTATATAATCTTGTTGCAAGTAATCGTGGTCAACATCTAAATTTTTATACTTAGTTTCTAATTGACTATAGGTAGTAATATATTTAGATAAATTATTATAAAGCGCTTCGTTTCTTATTTGTTTTTTTACATTTTCGCTATACATATCAAAATAATCTAATAGAATATTATATTCTTCTCCATCAAGAATTACTTTAGCAGAATTAAATTTTCTTTTAGCATTTGATAGTATTCTTTTAATATCATTTGATGCTTTTTGAAACTCTTTTTGTTCTCTAAAAGCAACTCTATCAACATACTTAGTAAAACTTTTAAATTGCTTTGTTTCGATATTTTTAATACCAGTATTCTTTTCGCCACGTTCTAATTTAAAACCATTATTAATTAATCTTTCATAATATTTATCTTGTAATTTGCCTAAATGAGTTTTGTCTTTAATATATGTTCTTTTAGAAATAGAGTATATTTCTTTATTACATCTTTTATCAAACTTTTTAACAAGTGGAATTA
>CALVQY010000024.1 GCA_944358355.1 uncultured Bacilli bacterium
CATTTTATTCTAGGTTTCTTATAATATGCAGTTTTTATAATCTTTGCTTAGATACTTAGTTTCGCAAGAAGTCTAATAAATCATTTAGAAACAATGATAAAGATAAAAAAGAAAAGTAGTGGATTATTAAAATTTATTTTAAATAAATTTAAAGAAGATATTATTATAGATAAAGTAAATGTAAGTCAAACAACAGAATATTATAAGGATATTTTAGATTATTCTTCTAATTTACATAATTTATTAACAATTGATAATATTACTTATCTACTAAATAATAAACTCTATGATTTAATTTTTGAACAAATCACCATAAATATAAATAATGGAAACTCTAAGAATAGTGAGAGTCAAAGAAAAAAACATCATAATAAAATTTAAAGAAAAAGATAGACTTTTCTTTTTTCTTTTGCTATAATACTAGCGAGTATTTAAAATGCTCCTTACCTAGAAATAGGTCTTATGTCCAGAAGGAGGTGTGTTTAATGACAAATTATGAAATTATGTTTATCGTTAAACCTGATTTAGAGGAGGCTACTATAAAAAAAGAAGCTGAAAATCTAAAGAAAGTTTTAACAGATGCTAAATGTAAGATTAATGAAGAGAAAGCTATGGGACAAAGAGAATTAGCTTATGAAATGAACAAATATAAAAATGGTTATTATTTCTTATACACTGTTGAAGCAAATAGTGAAGCAATATCTGAATTTGACCGTCTAGCTCGTCTAAATGAAAATATTTTACGTCATTTAATCATTAGAGTTTAGATTTAAGAAAAGAGGTATTTATGAACAAAGTATTTTTAATTGGTCGCTTAACTCGTGATCCTGAACTTCGTTATACAGGCAATAATACAGCTGTAGCAAGTTTTACTATTGCTGTTAATAGAACCTATACTAATCAAGCAGGGGAAAGAGAAGCAGACTTTATACCAGTTGTAGTATGGCGTAGGCAAGCTGAGAGTGTTAAAAATTATTTATCCCAAGGTAGCCAAGTAGCAGTAGAAGGACGTATCCAAGTTCGTAATTATGATGATCAAAATGGACAACGTCGTTATGTTACTGAAGTAATTGCGGATAGTGTTGAGTTTATTGGCTCAAAAAGAGATAATAATCAATCAGCACAAGCTAATTTTAATCAACCTAGTGTTAATAATAATCAAGCGCCAGCAGAACCTACTCCATATGACTTTAAAGAAGAACCATCATCAAATAATGGAACAGATATCTCTAATAATCCATATGCAGATTTTGGAGCTAGTATTGAAATTAGTGATGATGAATTACCATTTTAAAAGGAGGAGAGAATATGGCAATGTCTAAAGATTTTAAAGATTATGGACGTCGTAAAAAGAAAGTATGTATAATGTGTACTGGAAAAGATGTAAATTATAAAGACGTTGATACTTTAAGAAAATATATAAACGATAGAGGAAAAATAGTTCCTCGTCGTGTTACAGGAACTTGTGCTCGTCACCAAAGACATATAGCAAGAGAAATTAAAAGAGCAAGAGCAATTGGTTTATTACCATATACAAAGTAAATAGTATAAAAGCTATTTACTTTTATTATACTTTAAAAATAAATAAAAATAGTATATAATATTACCAAGGGATAAAAGGAGGCTTAAATGAAACTAATCGAAAAGAAGAAAGAATTTAAAAAGAAAATTACAAAATCTAAAACTATTTTTATAATGGCACATAAAGATTTAGATTTAGATGCCTTAGGTAGTTCCATTGGTCTATATTTTATTTTAGAAAAGTTAAATAAAAATTGTTTTTTAATAATAAATGACACTAAACATGAAAGTGGTGTTACTAAAGTTCTTCAAGAATTGGAAGGATGTTTAAATATTATTAAAAGTAATCAAATAGAAGAGAATCTATATATTAGAGATAAAAAGAATCTCTTAATAATTCTTGATACTAATAAAAAAGAATTAGTTCAAGCTGGTGATGCTCTAGACTATTTTGAAATAGAAAACACAATAATATTAGACCATCATGATTTAGGAGAAACCTCTCTAGAGGCAGGACTTAGAATTATTGATAATGAAATATCAAGTACATGTGAAATGATTACTAATTTAATAGAAATATATAATATAGAATTAGATCCATACTATTCAACATTAATATTATCAGGAATAGTTTTAGATACTAATAACTTTACTTTGAAGACTAATAGTGAAACATATTATGCCGCTTACTATCTATCAAGTATGGGAGCAAGTACTAAGAAAGTTCAATACTTATTAAAGCAAGACCTTAAAGACTATATAGAAAGACAAAAAGTAATAACTAATGTAGATATTCTTGATAAAAGAATAGCTATTGCTAAAGGAAGTCCATACATGATATATCGTCGTGAAGATTTAGCTAAAATAGCGGATACTCTACTTTTCTTTAATGATATAGAAGCATCATTTGTTATTGCTAAGTCAACATCTAATACTATCGCTATAAGTGGTAGAAGTATGGGAAAATATAATATCGCTTCAATTCTAAGTCCCTTAGGTGGAGGAGGCAGTAACTTAAGTGGTGCTGCAAGAATAACTGATAGTACTATAAGTAAAGTAGAGACAAAATTAAAGACTATTTTAAAGAAAGAAGATGAATAAAATGGAAGTAATATTTATAAAAGATTTAAAGAATCAAGGAAAAAAAGGAGAAATAAAGACTGTAAAAGATGGCTATGCAGAAAACTTTCTAATAAATAAAGGTTATGCTATAAAAGCTACTAAAGAAAATATTGATAAGTTAAATCAAGATAAAGCTAAAGCTAAAGAGGATGATGAAAAAAAGAAATTAGAAGCAAGAAAACTAAAAGAAAAACTAGAAAAAGTTGTTTTAACATTTAAAGTTAAAACAGGAGAAGGAGATAAAGTATTTGGTAGTATAAGTCTAAAACAAATAAAAGACGAATTAAACAAGGAAGGATATTCTTTTGAAAAACAACAAATAAAACTATTAGATTCGCTTGACTCTTTAGGATTTCATAATGTTGAGATAATAATCTATAAAGATATAACAGCTAAAGTTAAAGTACATTTAATTAAATAGGGGGTGCTGTAATGGCCTTAAAACAATTACCACAAAATTTAGAAGCTGAAAAGAGTGTATTAGGCTCATGCTTTCTATCTAATAATGCTCTTTTGATGGCCATAGAAAATTTAGATGAAACAGACTTCTATGATTCAAGAAATGTTAAAATATTTAAAGCATTAAAAACATTAAATGAAGAAAAGACACCAGTTGATTTAACAACCTTAACAACAACCTTAACCAAACAAAATACTTTAAATGAAATAGGAGGAGTAACATACCTTACAGAAATAACTACTTTTGTACCCACTGCTACAAATATAGAGTATTATATTAAAGAAGTAGAAAATACTTCATTACTTCGAAGATTAATAGAAACTGCTGAGTCAATTGCAACATCAGGATATAATAATGAAGAAAGTATTAACGATATCTTAGATAGTGCTGAACGAAAAATATTAACTATTGCTAAAAATAGAAAAGGTAGTGAATTTAAATCTATTCAATCAGTTCTAGAGAAAACAGAAGAGGACTTGCAAAAATTAGCTGAAGCTAAAGGAGAAATAACAGGAATTCCTACAGGATGGTATGATATAGATAAAATAACAGCAGGACTTCATGAAAATGAACTAATAATATTAGCCGCTCGTCCTGGTATGGGAAAAACTGCCTTTGCTTTAAATCTTGCTACTTATGTTACAACACATACAGATAAAACAGTCGCTGTATTTAACTTAGAAATGGGTGCAGAACAGTTAGCAAACAGAATTATTTCCTCACTTGGACAAATAGAAGGTTATAAAATGAGAACTGGTAAAATGTTAAATAATGACTGGAAAAGATTTGATCAAGCAGTTAGTAGATTAAGTACTGCTAAGTTATATATAGATGATACACCAGGAATAACAATCGGAGAAATAAGAGCCAAATGTCGTAGATTAGCCTCTTCTCAGGATGGCTTAGACTTAGTTATAATCGACTACCTACAATTAATTTCCGGTGGTAAAAACTATGGTGCTAATCGTCAACAAGAAGTAGCAGATATTTCAAGAAGTCTAAAAACTCTAGCTATGGAATTACATATTCCCGTAATATCACTAGCTCAGCTTTCTCGTAGTGTTGAAGGAAGAGAAGATAAACGACCAATGTTATCAGACTTAAGAGAATCAGGTTCAATTGAACAAGATGCTGACTTAGTTGGATTTTTATATCGTGATGACTATTACAATAAAGAAGCGAAAAATGATGCTACAAGTATAAGTGAATTTATCATCGCTAAGCATCGTAATGGTCCTCAAGCTACGATTCAACTACTATTTAAAAAAGACACTTCGACATTCTTAAATATGTCTAAACAAGAACAAGAGGAGGAATAAAATGAATTATAAAGTTATTATTACTATTATCTTAGCCTTAGTAATAAGTACAGTTTTAGTGTTCTTTATTCCTAAAAAGGAAACTATAGAACCGAAAAGTGTATATCGAGTGTACTTAGCTGGTAAATCGATAGGACTTATAGAAGATAAAGATTCATTAGATACTTATATAGATAATGAACAACAAAGTTTAAAAGAAAAATATCAAGCCGATAAAGTATATGCTCCAGAAGATTTAGAAATAGTTAAAGACGTAACATATAACGAAGATGTATCAACAACAAAAGAAATATATGACAAAATAAAAGATATAGAGCCTTTTACTATCAAAGGATACGAAATTACAATAGAAGGAATTGATACAACTAATGAACAAGGAGAAGAAGTAAAGGGTAAAGATCAAACAATTTATGTACTAGATAAAAATGTCTTTGAAGAGGCAATGGATAGAACTATAAGGTCTTTTGTAGATAGTGATAGTTATGATAAATATCTAAATAATGAACAAAAAGAAATAGAAAGCGGCGATACAGGTACAATTATAGAAAATATATATATAGAAAACAAAGTAACTGTTAAAGAGACAAATATTCCATCAGATGAGACAATTTATGAAAATTCAGACGATTTAAGTAAATATTTACTATTTGGAACGCTAGATGAACAACAAAAATATACTGTTCAAAGTGGAGATACCATAAGTGATGTATCCTTTAATAATAAATTATCTAATGAAGAATTCTTGATTGCTAATCCAGAATTCAATGACGTCAACAGCTTATTATATGAAGGACAACAAGTTACTATAAGTATTATCAAGCCCCAATTTAGATTAATTGAAATAGACCATCAAGTGTCAACTCAAGATATACCATATGAAACAGAGACAAGATATGATAATACTCAGCCTACAACTTATGAAGAAACAATTCAAGAAGGAGTAGTAGGATCCCAATTAGTAACATCAAAAGTTCAAAAAGTAAATGGACAAGTAGAAAATGCTGTTATTGATAATAGTGCTACCCAAGTTCTAAAAGAACCTATAAAAAGAATAATCGTTAAAGGTACTAAACAACCTAGTTATGGTGGTGGCACAAATAGTAGTTTAAGTAGTAATAGTAAAATTGAAGGATACTGGTTATGGCCTACTAGAACACCATATTATATTAGTAGTCCATATGGTTATCGTTGGGGAACCCTTCATGATGGAACAGATATAGCAGGAGCAGGTTATGGTTCACCAATATATGCATCAAATAATGGAATTGTAGTAGCATCTACCTATAAATATGATAATGGAGAATATATTATAATAAATCATAATAATGGTTATTATACCTTATATGCTCATCTTTCAGAGAGATATGTAAGTGTAGGACAAGAAGTAACTATAGGTCAAACTATTGGAGCGATGGGACAAAGTGGATATGCCACTGGACCACATCTTCATTTTGGATTATGGAGAGGCTATCCATATAGTAGAGGTTCATCTTCAATGAATGCAATGAGATTATTCTAATGAAAATAAAAGTATTAGCGAGCGGATCTAAAGGTAATTGTTCCTATATAGAAACATCATCTGCTCGTTTTCTTATTGATATAGGAATTACCTATCAAAGATTAAAAAAAGAACTAGAAAAGATGGACCTATCATTAGAAGATATAGATGCACTACTCCTAACCCATGCTCATAATGACCATACAAGTGGCCTTAAAGTGACCTTAAAACATACTAATTTTAAAATATATACAAATAATGAAATGTTAAAAGAACTAACTTTCCCAATTGATAATGAAAGGATTGAATTGTACCAAGATATTATCCATTTAAATAATACTAAGATAACAATATTTAAAACTAGTCATGATGCTAAAGGCTCTGTTGGCTTCGTTATAGAAGATGATAAAAATAATCTTGTTTATATAACTGATACAGGATATATTAATAAAAAGAACTTTAAACTCCTAACAAATAAAAATATCTACTACATTGAAAGTAATCATGATGAAAAGATGTTAATGGATGGACCATATCCCTATTATTTAAAACAAAGAATAATAAGTGATGAAGGCCATCTTTCTAACACGACAACAGCTAAATATTTAAAAGAACTAATAGGTAATAATACAAAATATATTATTTTAGCCCATCTAAGTGAACACAATAATACAGAACAATTAGCTTTAGAAGCAACAGAAGATGCTTTAAAAGAATTAACATTCAATCCTATAGTTCTCGTTGCCAAACAAAATGAATCACTAGAAGAAATAGAGGTGTTACAAGATTATGACCAAGTTAATATGTGTAGGTAAAATAAAAGAAAAATATTTAAAAGAAGCTATTAATGAATATCAAAAAAGATTATCTAAATATACAAAATTAGACATTATAGAATTGAAAGATATAACCTATGATGATATAGATAAAGTAAAAAAAGAAGAAGGAGAAAACATTTTAAAGAACATAAAAAATAGTGATAATGTTATAATATTAGATATTAATGGACAAGAATTGACATCAGCAGAACTTGCCAAAAAAATAGAAAAATTAGAACAACAAAATAGTGATCTAACTTTTATAATTGGGGGAAGTTATGGCTTAAGTGAAGAAGTTAAACAAAGAGCTAATTACAGTTTATCTTTTTCAAAATTAACTTTTCCTCATCAACTATTTAGAGTTATTTTTCTTGAACAGTTATATCGAACTTATAAAATAAGAAATAATGAAAGTTACCACAAATAAGAGGTGAAAAATGATTGGAAATGATTGGGATTATTATTTAAAAGAAGAGTATAATAAAGACTATTTTAAAAACTTAATAAGTTTTGTTAATAATGAATATAAAACAAAGACAATTTATCCCCCTAAAAATGAGATATTTAATGCTTTTCGTCATACTCCATATAAAGATGTAAAAGTAGTAATATTAGGTCAAGATCCATATCATGGAGAACATCAAGCGGAAGGATTGTCTTTCTCTGTTAAAAATGGTATAAGAAAGCCCCCATCTCTTCAAAATATATTTAAAGAATTAAATGATGATTTAGGAATTCCTTTTCCTAAAACAAGTAGTTTAATCCCTTGGGCTGATCAAGGAATTCTTCTCTTAAATGCTGTT
Organism: uncultured Bacilli bacterium; assembly: GCA_944358355.1. GTDB lineage: Bacteria > Bacillota_I > Bacilli_A > RF39 > UBA660 > Onthousia. The sequence continues at coordinate 7,542 of CALVQY010000024.1, forward strand.
CTTACAGTAGAAGCAAATTTTGCTGCTTCTCATAAAGATAAAGGCTGGGAAATTTTTACTGATAAGGTTATAGAATTATTAAATAAAAAAGAAAGTCCTGTAGTCTTTATACTATGGGGAAGCTTTGCGAGGTCAAAAAAGAAATTAATAACTAATAAACAGCATTATATAATAGAATCAGCTCATCCTTCTCCTTTATCTGTCTACAATGGTTTCTTTGGTAGTAAACCTTTTTCAAAAACTAATAGTTTCTTAATATCAAAAGGATTAACTCCTATCAATTGGAAAATAGATTAACTATTTTCTTTTTTTAACTCAAAATATGGTAATAATTGGAAAAATATAAATATTTATGACACTGCCAAAAAAATAATATAGTCTAAAACTGTAAACTTTATTGCTAAAAATAAAATAAAATTTTAAAATAGAATTAGAGGTAGTGTATTATGAGAAAAAATGAAAAAAAGATGGAGTCATATTTAGGAGACATTGCGTATGAGTCTATAAAGCTAGATACGCAAATATTAGATTTGCAAGAGAAAAATTATGTAGAAATGTTCTCACGTAATCAAGAACCACAAATTATGGAAGTAAATAGTGATAGACCTATTCCCATTTTAGATGATAGTATAATTAGTTTAAGATATTTTAAGAAAAAAGAAGTACAATTACAAGATAAAATATTTACTTCAAGTCCCTATGATTACAGTCCAATGATTTATAATGGCCAAATAATCAATATGGGTGATATAGAAACACTATATATAAATATATATGAAATAATGGAGATGGAGGGTAGTAATACCATTGTTTATTGTAAAAATGGAACTATAATTGGAAATCCTGAACCAAATAGTATAACTATAACTGATTTAGAAAACATATTAAATAATCTAAATGTAAAGAAAAGAATAAAAAAATGATGTCTCCTTCTTAAGACATCTTTTATATTATATACCTATTTTTTCGCGCTTTTGTAATTTATAAAGATTTATATCTTGATAATGACTAAAAGCTTTTATAATATTAGCAGGAAATTTATGAGCTAAATAATTAACTTCTTCCCCATTATCGTTATAATATTTAATTGCAGCATTTATATCATTTTCATTAATATTTAATAATTCAATTAAAGGATCTAATTCTTTAAAATCTAATTTATCTTCATATTCATCAATTAATTTCAAAATATCATTTGCCATAGTAGATAATTCTTCATATAGTTTATAATGATCCATTTTTTGTGACTTCAATTTAATTACTTCAGGTATATCTTCAATTTTCGCTTTTTCTAATATAGGAACAATTTTAAATAAGATTTCTTCTTTTTTTTGTAACATAATATCTAAGTTATTATCCGCTTCATTAATCTTAATATATAAAAAATTATACTTGTTTCTATAAAACATTACCAAAAATACACATATTAAAGCAATTACAATAACAAAAACAATTCCTCCAATAATAACATAAGTCATATCATCACATCCTTATATTTATTATACCAAATAAAAAGAGAAGAGTAAATTATCTTAAAGTAATATCTTCTCTAAACTCTACATAGTTTAAATAAACTGTCCAAAGTAAGAAATTATGATTATTAGCATCTCTAACAACTGCATAGTCACGCCCAGCTCCTACAATAGTTCCTGTAAATACTCTATCACGCCATTCTAAGGAATCAGAATATGACATATAAAAACTAGCTTCTTTACCAACATTTAATTCTAAAATGTTCTCTGCATAATCCATATCACCACTAATTGGAACAGTATCATTATTATTAGGAATATTATTCATATTAGGGTTATAATCATAATCAAAGTTTTGATAAGGTGGATCAGTACTTTGATTAGGATAAGTTTCATAATTATTATTCATCAAATCATCCTCTCAAAGTAATTATATTAATTAATTTTAAAATTATACTAATTACTGCTAGTATTTCCACTTATATCATCAAATACAGGATCATCTTCACTAGGTTCAGTACCTTTAACATAATATTCAATAATTTTCTTCTCATCACTATCACTAGCAGGCTTACCGGTTATAGGATTTACTAAAACACCAACTACATTATCAGGTTGACTATACCATTCATCATCTTTATCTTTCATGTAATTTTCCATTGTATAAAGCCATATATTTTGAGCATATTTATACTCACTAGACTTTAATTCTCTACTATCATCATATCCACACCAAACAGCAGTTACAATATCTTTGTTATAACCAATATACCAGTTATCAGTATTAGTAGTACCACTTTTTAAAGCATACTTATGAGTCATTCTACTAGCAAGATTAACAGCAGTAGGATAGTTGTAATCAATAAAATTTGCATCATAAGTAGCAGTTAATAAATTATTTAATATAAAAGTTAGACTAGAATTAAGAATAAGTTCTTTTTCTTCATCCGCTTCATATAAAACATTTCCTTCCTTATCAACAACTTTAGTAATAAAATGTGGTGTAACCTTATATCCTTCATTTGCAAAAGCTGCGTATGCCCCAGTCATCTCTAACATACCTATTTCACTAGTACCAAGAGCAAGAGAAGGAACTTCATCAAGCTTAGAAGTAATACCAAGTCTTTTAGCCATATTAACAAGAGTATCTTCTCCTAAAAACATATGAGTTTTAACTGCATAAATATTTTCTGAATAAGCAATAGCGGTAGCCATAGAAATAGGTTTATTACCATAAGTACTATTATTATTTTGCGGTGAATAAGTTTTATCATTATCAAAAGTAAAAGTAGTCTCTTCGCTAGTAAAAGTAGTAGAAGCAGTAAAGCCATTCTCTAAGGCAGCATAATATAGAAAAGGTTTCATCGTAGAACCAACTTGTCTTTTAGCATCAACTGCCCTGTTAAACTCAGACTTACTATAATCTTTTCCACCCACTAAAGCGATAACTCTCCCATTATTAGGATTAACCATTACACTAGCAGTCTCTAATTCGCTATCAGGCATAGTATTTTTAACAGTCTCTTCTAACTCCTTTTGAGCATCCATATCAAGACTAGTATAGACTTTAAGTCCTCCCGTCTCAAGAAAAGACTCAGGTATTTCTTTTAAGCTTTTCAACTCCTCTATAACAGCATCTTGATAATACATAACACTCTCAAGCTCATCCTCTTCTTCTTCACCAACAAACTTCAATTCTTCATCAAGGGCCTTATTATACTCCGCTTCACTAATTACCCCATCATCATACATATTCTTTAAAATCATCTGTTGCCTCTGTGTCGCTTTTTCTAAATTTACAAAAGGAGAATAATTACTAGGAGATTTAGGAATTCCTGTAAGCATAGCAGCCTCAGCCAAAGTTAAATCTTTAGCACTTTTTCCAAAATAATATTTACTAGCAGTCTCTATTCCATATTTACCATGACCATAGTTTATCGTATTTAAATATCCTTCAAGTATCTCATCCTTACTATAATGAGACTCTATTTCTATTGTGTACCACATCTCATCCCATTTTCTTGCCCAAGTCTTATCAAAATCTAAAAATAAGTTTTTAGCATACTGTTGAGTAATAGTACTAGCACCTTGACTAGTAGTACCAGAGGTAATATTAACGGCCAAAGCTTTTAATATTCTAAGATAATCAAATCCAATATGTTTATAAAAGTTTTTATCTTCAGTATTTATTGTCGCTTCTATTAAATATGGAGAAATATCATCAAGACTAATCCATTCTCTAGATCCACTTCCTTGAAAAAAAACTTCATTATCACTATCAAACAACATAAAACTATTAGCATTCTTTATCTCAATCTTAGGACTTAACTTTGCATAAGTATAAACACAAACATTTCCTACAATAAAAAGTCCTATAAGAATTATAAATATTTTTAAACACTTCTTTAAAACTTTCATAAACATATCAAATCCTTTCTTTATATATCATGTCCAAAAAATTATCATTCAAACAAATAAGTTGTAACTTTAATACTTTTTTGTTATAATTTAAGACGAAAAAAGGAGAAACTCTATGAAAGATGTATTTATAAAAGCGAAAATAAAAAATAAAGATGAAGAACTACCTTTTGAAGGCAAAGGAACTTTTGATGAGAATAAAAACTTAATACAATATCAAGATGACAAAGCTGTTTTAACTATTTTTCTTTATGATAATATTATGCTACGAGAAACAGAAGATACTATTTTAAGTTATAAATTTGTAAAAAACGAAAAAACTAATTTTGAAGTATTTTTAAAAGATTTAAAACAAACAGGTTTTGTTCCTATGCAAACTTTTAATATAAACAAAGATAATACAAGTTATGAAGTAATATATCAAATAGAGGGAAATGACTTTAAACATGAGTTTAAGGTAGAATGGAGGATATTATAATTTTTTTATAATAAAATATTAGATAGTGTCTGTTGAATTTAAAATTATATTACATAATTGATAAGATAAAAGAGGTGAAGTCAAGTGAAAATAAAACCAATGTTATTTAATATAGAAGAATTAATAAAAAAAGCCAATAATGGAGATGAATTATCTTGCTATATAATTGCTAGAAGTTATGATAGTGCTGAAAATGGACTAGAGCAAGATCTAACTAAAGCTGTTGAATGGTATAGAAAAGGTGCAGAGTTAAATGACCCAAAATGTATTTACGGCCTAGCAGCATGTTATCAATTTGGAGATGGAATAGAACAAAATAAAGATAAAGCATATCAATTATTTGTTAATGCCTATGATAAATTAATACAAGAAATAGAAGAAGAAAAAGAAAATCCAAAAGTCCAAGCTTTTTCTAAGTTCTGTTTAGGAGCGTATTATTATTTTGGTTTTGGAGATGTAGAAAAAGATTACAAAACAGCTTTTCAATTAATCAATGAATGTGCAATGCAAGGACATTTAGCAGCCATATATGATTTAGGAGCTAACTTCTATCGTGAAGGTAGAGGTACAGAACAAAATTTAGAATTAGCAGATTATTATTTAGAATTAGCAGCAAACGCTGGCCTACCAAGAGCTATAAAGAAAATAGAAGATGTGCAAAACTCTAATGCGAAAGGAGCAAGAAAATGAATTTTTTAAATACTGTGGAAAAAAATATATTAGATAAATTTAAGGAGAAAAATATTCCCCTTGATGAAATAAAATTAATATCAAGTAGCAAAAAAGAATTAGGAGATTATCAAATTAATGATGCCATGAAGCTTGCCAAAGTAATGCATAAATCACCAAGAGATATTGCGGAAGACCTAGTTAAATGTCTAGAAGAAACAGGCTACTTCAAAGACATAAATATCGCTGGTGCAGGTTTTATTAACCTAAGCTTTAAAGACGAGTTATTAACAGGATATGTGAAAAAAGTTATTAAGGATTCCACAAAAGATGTGGAAAAACTTAGCGAAGACAGAATTATCATCGATTATGGTGGTGCAAATATCGCTAAAACTCTTCATGTAGGACACCTAAGAAGTGCAAATATTGGGGAAGCATTAAAAAGGCTTGCCAAACATCTAGGTAAGGAAGTAATCGCTGATGTCCACTTTGGAGACATTGGTCGTCAGTCTGGAATGGTAATCTATGAGATAAAACAAAGATATCCTAATCTTAACTATTTTAGTGGAAAAGAAGAAACTACCTGGGATGAATTACCTATAACAGGAAAAGACTTAGAAGAAATCTATCCTACTGCAAGTATAAAAGCTAAAGAAAATGAAGAGATAATGAATGAAGTAAGAGAAATAACTGCTGACCTAGAATCTGGTAAAAATAAAGGCTATGTTGCTCTTTGGGATAAAATAAAAGAAATATCTACAAAAGATATAAAAAGTATTTATAAAGAATTAAATACAGACTTTGATTTGTGGGAAGGAGAAAGTGATGCTTTTCCTTATATCAAAGAAACTATTGATACTATGGAAAAATCTGGTTATTTAATAGAAAGTGAAGGAGCTAAAATAGTTGAAGTAATAGAAGATGATGATAAAGCACCTATGCCTCCCCTTGTTGTTATTAAAAGTAATGGGGCAACACTTTATGCTACTAGGGAACTTGCAACTATCACTTCCCGTATGAAAAGATTTAATCCTAAAGAAATATGGTATGTAGTAGATATGCGTCAAGGACTATACTTTGAACAAGTATTTAGAGCAGCCTATAAAACAGGACTTGTCCCTAAAGATACAGTTTTAGAATATTATGGCTTTGGAACAATGAATGGAACTGATGGTAGGCCATTTAAAACAAGAGATGGTAATGCTGCAACCCTAAAAGGACTTATTAAAAGTGTTAAAGAAGAAATCCTTACTCATATGAATAAAGATATGGATAATAAAGAAGAAATAGCCGAAAAAATAACAATCGCTGCTATTAAATATGCTGACTTTTTACCTAATAGAACAACAGACTATATCTTTGAACCTAGTAAATTTATCGATGTAGAAGGAAAAACTGGTCCATATATTTTATATAATACAATCAGAATGAAATCAATCTTGAATAAAGCTAAAGAGCAAGGTATAAATTATAGTAATTATTATAATAAACCAACAGATACTGAAAAAGAAATAATACTTTTATTAATGGAAAAGAATAATATTTTACATAAAGCTTATAATAATAAAGATTTAAGTTCTATAGCAGATTACCTTTACAACTTGACAAGTTTATACAGTAGATTTTATGAGGCAAATCATATCTTAACTGAAAACGATGAAAAGGTAAAAGAAAGCTGGCTTACTTTAACAAAACTAGTTAAAGAAACTAATGAAGAACTACTTGATATACTAGCAATTGAAGTACCAGAAAAAATGTAAAAAAATATAAATATATAAAAAAGTATTGCCTTTTATATAAATTCATGCTATAACTTTATCTGATTTAATACACAAAAGAAAATTTATTACATATAATGTCTTAGCTATAGGAGGAATTTTTATGAAGTTAGCTAAAATGAAAAAAGAAGATTTAGAACTACTGTCACATAAAGACATAACTTATTATATATTAGAAGAAGAAGGAAAAATGAACACTGTTGATTTATTTAAAAAAGTAGTAACATTACTAGAGCTTCCTAATAAAACTTATGAAGAAAAAATAGGTGACTATTATACACTCCTTACAACAGATAAAAGATTTATCTTACTAGAAGATGGTTGTTGGGATTTAAGAAGTAGGCATACCTCTGATAAAATCGTTAAAGTAACAGAAGATGAAGACGAAGAAGATGAGGAAGAAGAAATTAAAGAAGATACAATCTTACCAGATGAAGAAGAGGAAGATAGCTATGATTCTGGAGATACAGATGACGACGATGATTATGATGATGCTAATGAAGATTTAAAAGACTTAGTTGTAGTTGATGAAGATGAATTAGAAGAGAGCTAAAAAAATTAGTTCTTTTTCTTTTATGGTAATATTTTATTATGGGAGGAACAAGTATAAAAACATCTCTCTATAAAATAATAAATACTACTTACTTAACAATTTTTCTAATACTTTGTCCTTAAATTCTGGATAAACTTCTAGCAGGTTATCAACTGCATGCTCTATTCCTTGTTTTTCAAAAGAAATATATCTGTCAATCAAATCGCTATTATCTAGTGGAATATAATTAGGTCTATTAGGATATCTATAGATTTTTATATTACCATTTCTTTCTTCTTTTATTAAAGCATTTAATATATTATCATAATAAACTTTTTTAATTGGTTTAAGTGCTTTTTCAAAAGAAATAACTTCTGGTTCCCATAAATATTCATAATGATTAAATGTAGTGGCATCTAACACATAAATATAGCCAGGTTTATTATATATTTTCTCTAATAAACCTTCTCTTCTTTCAACTAATATAGGTATTTCATTATCATAAAGTTTTACTGTATCTAAATCTCCCATACCTTTTCCCATAAATAACATGGCGACAACTTTATTCTCTGATGCATATATACATTTCTTTTGATGAGTACTAATATTAGCACGAATAATTTCTAGGTTACCATTATCACTTCCATGATATACAATATTGTTCATAACTATCTCCTTTTTTCTATTTATTATAAACGAATACACAAAAAATTTAAACATTGTATTTAAAGGTAAGCTATGCTATAATTACAAAGAAAAAGAAAGGACTGGTTACAATGATAGAACGTCTTGAAGCGACAGAGAAGAAATATATTGACTTACAAAAAGAATTAATGAGTGAAGAAGTTCTAAAAGATATTAATAAAACAAGAGAATTATCAAAAGAAATATCTGATTTAGAAGAAACAGTTAATGTATATCGTGAATATAAAAAAGTACTAGAAAATATTCCTGAAACTAAAGAAATGCTAAAGGATGAGGAATTAAAAGATATCGCTAAAGAGGAGTTAAAGGACTTAGAAGCAAAGAAAGAGAATCTAGAACATGACTTAGAAATACTTTTAATACCAAAAGATCCTAATGATAATAAAAACGTTATTGTTGAAATAAGAGGAGCAGCAGGAGGAGATGAAGCTAATATCTTCGCAGGTGATCTTTATAGAATGTACTCTAAATATGCTGATAAAGTTGGTTTTAAAACAGAATTAATCAATGCTGAAGAAGGCACAGCAGGAGGCTTTAGTCAAGTAGAATTTATGGTTAAAGGAAACGGTGCTTATTCTAAATTAAAATATGAAAGTGGTTCTCATAGGGTTCAAAGAATTCCAGTAACTGAAAGTAATGGTAGAATTCAAACATCAACAGCAACAGTACTTGTAATGCCAGAAGCAGAAGATGTTAATATTGAGATAAATCCCCAAGATCTTAGAATAGATATCTATAGATCATCTGGTTGTGGAGGACAAGGAGTAAATACTACAGATAGTGCCGTACGTATTACTCACTTGCCAACTAATACAGTTGTTACTTGTCAAAATGAAAGAAGTCAAATTCAAAATAAAGAGCAAGCGATGAAAGTATTAAAAGCAAGACTTTATGAACAAGAGTTAAGAAGACAAGAAGAAGAGTTAGGTGAGTCTCGTCGTAATAAAATAGGTACAGGAGATAGAGCCGAAAAAATAAGAACATACAACTATCCTCAAAATAGAGTAACAGACCATAGAATTGGTTTTACTACTAATAACTTAGATAGAGTTATGAATGGAGATTTAGAAGAGATAATAGATGCTTTAATTATGGAAGATCAAAGAAGAAAACTAGCAGGAGAAGAAGAATGACCGTTGAGGAATTAATTGTCTATGGTAAAAAATATACAAGTAGTACTCATGCTAAAATGTTACTTGCTACATTCCTAGAAGTTAACCCTCTAGAACTTTTAACTATTTTAGATAAAGTTGTAGAAGAAGATAAGGTTAATCTCTATAAAGAGTCTCTACAAGCCTTAAGTGAAAATAGGCCTATTCAATATGTAATAGGTCATGTTAATTTCTATGGATTAAAATTTAAAGTTAATGAAAATGTATTAATACCACGTTTTGAGACAGAAGATTTAGTTGAAAATATAAAAAATTATCTTGAAGAGAAAAATATAACTTCTCCTAAAATATTAGATTTAGGCTGTGGTAGTGGAGTTATTGGTTTAACTTTAAAACACTTTTTTCCTGATTCTTTAGTAACTTTAGTTGATATTAGTGAAGAAGCCTTAGAGGTAGCTGAGGCTAATGCTAAAACTTTAGGTCTAGATGCAAACTTTCTAAAAAGTGACTGGTTTAGTAATGTCCCTGTAGATAAATATGATGTTATTGTTTCAAATCCACCATATATTATGACTGATGAAGAAATAGAAGAGATAGTTAAAAATAATGAACCACATCTTGCCTTATATGGTGGAATTGATGGCTTAGACTGTTATAGAATCATTTTAAAAGACATTAATACCTACCTAAAGGATGATTACTTAATCGCCTTTGAAATAGGTTATCTAGAAGGAAGTGCTTTAAAAGAATTAGTTAATAGTACTATTCCTAATAGTAAAGTAATTATAAAAAAGGATTTAAGTAATAAAGATAGAATGCTTTTTGTCGAAAAAAATATTGATTAAAAATATAAAATATCACTCATTAATTAAGTGTAGAAAGGGTGATATTTTTATATGAAAAAATATTTAATCTTAGCAAGTTTAATCTTAGTATTTATACCTAATTTAAATAAAGAAAGTGATGAAATAGTAATACCTGATGAAGCGATTAGATTTAGAGTAATAGCAGAATCTAATACAAAAGAAGATCAAGAAGCAAAAACTATTGTTAAAGATGCTTTAGAAGCTGATTTAGATACACTTTTAAAGGATAGTACAAGTATTGATGAAACGAGAACTATTTTAAAAGAAAATCAAAATCATTTTGAATCTTTAGTAGAAAGAACACTTCTAACTAATAAAATAAATACGACTTATAAAGTAAACTATGGTATTAATTACTTCCCAGAGAAAAACTATAAAGGAGTTATCTATGAAGAAGGTTACTATGAATCTTTAGTCGTAACTCTTGGTAGTGGTAATGGTGAAAATTGGTGGTGTGTTTTATTTCCTCCTTTATGTTTAATGGAAGGAGAGGATAATAATACTGATGAAGTAGAATATAAATCATTTGTTAAAGAAATGATAGATAAATACTTATAATAAATATCTACCTATCTGAATAAAATTTGATAGGTGATTACTTTGAATATTTTAGAACTAATTATATTAGCGATAGGGCTAAGTATGGATGCCTTTTCTTTATCCATCGTCTATGGTACTTTAAACCTATCTAATAAAATTAAAAACTTTTTAAGTATAACAGTAGGAATATTTCACTTTTTTATGCCCCTTTTAGGAAGTATATTAGGGCTATTTATCGTTCATCATATAATAAGTAATCCCGATATCTTAGTAGGAATAATCTTTACTGTTTTAAGTATTGAGATGTTACTTAATATAAAAGAATTAGATGAAGAGAAAAAAGATTTTAAGAGTTTAGCGAATGCTTTTCTTTTTGGTTTTAGTGTTAGTATTGATAGTTTCTCAGTTGGAATTGCCCTAGGAACTCATAATGAAAATATCTATTTAGCAGGAACAATTTTTGCTATATCAAGTTTTATCTTTACTTTTTTAGGACTTAATATAGGTAAGTTTTTAACTTTAAAATTTGGTAAAATTGCCAATATCATAGGAAGTATTTTATTATTTATACTAGCACTTACTTATTTCTTTGAATAAAAAATAAAATATTGCAAAAACTAAACTTGGGTGAAGTATTATGAGAAAAAGAATAATTACAGATGAAGAGATGGAAGAGATTATGAAAAAAGAGATACTTCCATTAAGATTTCATATTGTAAACCCACTTGTAAAAGAAGTTAAATAACACTTCTTTTTTATATATAAGGAAATTGCGTTTTTAATGAATAAAATCGAAAATATGTATTGACAAACATATCTTCTAGATAGTACACTTAAGTTACAAATATTAAGCAGAGGTGTTCGGATTATGGAAATATATAAAGCATATAAATTTAGGTTATATCCAACAGATGACCAAAAGATATTAATTGATAGAACTTTAGGTTGTAAAAGATTTGTATATAATTATTATCTTAATTATTTAAAAGAAAACAAAGGTAAATCTAAATATGATTTATATAAAGATTTACCTAAATTAAAAGAAGAAAATGAATTTTTAAAAGAAGTAGATTCAACTGTATTACGTTCTGCTATAGATGATTTATGTAAAGCATTTAATAATTATTATTCTAAAAGAAAAGGTTATCCTAAATTTAAAAATAGATTTAGTAGGCAGTCTTATAGAACTAATTGTATAAGAAGTACCAAAAAAGAAAAAGAATATAGTAATCTAGAAGTAGATTTACTAACTAGAAATATAAAATTACCTAAACTAGGTAGGGTAAAAATAAGAGGATTTAGAACTAAAGATAAAATAGATGGTAAAATATTAAATGCTACTATTTCAAAAGAAACAACTAATAAGTATTATGTTAGTGTACTAGTAGAAGAAGATTTATTAATAGAGAAAGTAACACCTACTAATATAGTAGGTATAGACCTAGGTATAAAAGATTTAGTAGTAACAAGTGATGGAGTAAAATATGTTAATGAGAAAGTATTAATGAAATATGAAAAGAGATTAAAAAGATTACAAAAAAGTTATCAAGACAAATTAAAGGTAGTAAAAACTATTTAAAGACAAAAGAAAAAATAGCAAGGTTACATGATAAGATAAAGAATTATAGAAAACATTATTTAAACGATATTGCAAATGAAATAGTTGATGAACATGACATTATAGTAACAGAGAGTTTATTAGTAAAAGATATGTTTAAAGATAAGAGGAAAGCATTTAATAAAATTCTATCAGATGCATGTGTTAGTAGATTACGTTCTCTAATAGAGTGGAAATGTAAGATAAAAGGAAAGATTTATTATAAAATAAATACTTATTATCCAAGTAGTCAAATATGTAGTCATTGTGGCTATAAGAATAGTAAGTTAAAGAATTTAAGTATAAGAGAGTATGATTGTCCAAGATGTGGAATACATAATGATAGAGATATAAATGCAAGTTTAAACATATTATTTGAAGGATTAAAGTTACACTATAATTTAGTTAGTTTAGTATAGATAATGTTTTAGATAAAATAACAATTTAATAGAAAAATCAAAGTAATACGGTAGCGACTCAATGCTGTCAAGCTAAGCAATGTCTAAAAACTGGATCTATGATTAATTCTATGCTTATTAGCTGTTCTTGCCTTATTTCTAGGATTCTTTCTATTCGGCTTAACAGCTATTAAATTCCGTTTTATTTGATTATAGAGTTTTTCAATTT